>JANPLJ010000222.1:0-2682 GCA_031426475.1 Pirellulaceae bacterium
TCTTGCCATGCTAAGAATCTACTACGCAACAAACCACCTGAAAACCGTAAACAGGATCTGACCCCTTGGATTCTTGGCAAAACGCTCTCCCCCCAAAAGTCGAAAAGGACAATTATCATGGCCAGCAAGACACGACGGACTTTTATGAAATCGGCGGCGATAGGTGCCGCTTCTACTTATGCGGCGCCGGCAATCGTCCGAGGAAGCAATCTCAACAGCAAGATACGTGTCGTGGTTGTCGGAATGGGTGGACGGGCGAGCAGCCATACGACGGCCCTCGTCGAACTGGAAAAAGAAGCATCGATCGGAGTGGAGTTGGCTGGTATTTGTGATTGCGATAGTGCGAAACTTGGCGAAGCTGTCAAAGTATGGGGTAAGCGAGCTGGTCATTCAGTGACTGCCTACGACGATATGCGTCGTGTTCTGGATGATAAATCAGTCGATGCCGTCACCTTCGCAACACCGAATCATTGGCATGCACTCGGCACGATATGGGGCTGCCAAGCTGGAAAAGACGTTTATGTCGAAAAGCCTGGATCGCACAATATTTTTGAAGGTCGCAAGATGGTCGATGCGGCGAGAAAATATAACCGAATAGTCCAACATGGCACGCAATGTCGATCGTCGGCGAATATTGTCGAGGGGATTCAGAAGCTTCATCAAGGTATCATTGGCGATGTCTATTTTGCGCGTGGCATCGCTTACAAAGTTCGGCCGAGTCATGGCAAGAATGAACCCGCGCCGGTCCCGTCGGGTTTAAATTGGGACGCATGGTGCGGTCCGGCTCCGCAACGCGAATACAGCAGCTTCAATCAACGTCGCTGGCATTGGATCTGGGATTTCGGAAATGGTGAGATCGGCAACCAGGGTGTTCATCAAATGGACATTTTGCGGTGGGGGCTAAAACTCGACACGCATCCTGAAACGATTTCGGCGATGGGTACCAATTACATGCAAGAGAAGGTGCACAAGAGCAGCGCGGAAACGCCTGGTGTTCTGTCGGCGATGCTGAAATGGAAGGACGGAAAGTTTATTGAATTCGAAGTTCGAGATTGGTACACCAACGCCGAAGCTGGCTTTCGCGACAAGTACCCATTTGTTCAAAAAGACTTTCCGGTCGGCGCGATCTTTTTAGGCAGCGAAGGGACGATGATCTTCCCTGACTATTCCAGCTACCGAACTTTCCTCGGAAATAAGCGTGAAGAAGGTCCGTCGGCGTATGAAGAGGGGAGCCCAATTTCCGATACAGCCCATTTTCGGAACTGGCTGATGGCCGTTCGATCTCGAAAGCAGTCTGACTTATCGGCTGAGATCCTCGAAGGACACATGTCATCGACGCTTTGCCATCTATCGAACATCGCGTATCGAGTCGACCGGACAGTGCATTTCGATAATGTGACGGAAACCTTTAAGGAAGACGCTGCCGCAAACGAACTACTTTCAAGAACGGCACGCGAACCCTACGCTGTACCGACAAGTGTATAGGCGATAATAAGCGATGAATAAAGAAAAAATATCGAGGGGACCATGAGAATTCAGAATTGCTGCTTTGCGATTTCGCTGACTTTAATTTTGCTCTTGGCAAGAGGTTATAGTGCTGACCGTCTTGAGTTTCCACAGGATCCATCGCTCTGGATGAATTCCGCGCCCGTGACGTCAAAACTACTGGAGGGCAAAGCGGCATTTCTCTGGTATTTTGAGGAAGGCTGTCCCCATTGTCGGGAAAAATGGCCCGGACTTTTGCAGACCGCCAAAAAGTTCGAAGGGAAGCCGATTCTCTTTATTGCCATCAATTCTGGAACTCTGCCGAACGAATTGGCCGCCTATGTTCGCGAGTCAAAAGTCACTTGGCCCGTACTCTGTGACGTGACTCGCCAATTCGAGAAGCAAAGCGATGTGGGCGTCATTAGCCTGAAAAATATTCACCAGGCAAAGATCATCAACGGATTCGGCAAGAGCCAGCGAGTCAATTGGGATGATATCTCCAGTGCGGTCGAGAAAGCCTTGGAGGGAGCGACCTGGAACGTTGACCCATCGGCGATCCCACCATCCATGAAATCGCTTTGGAGTATGATCGAATTCGGGAATTATCCGGCTGCCGCCGCGCTGATGAAGAAAGCTGCCGCTTCCAGCAAACCGGAAATCAAAGCTGGTGCCCAGAAATTGAATGAGTATCTCCAATCGGAAATCGACCAGGCCGTTGTGTCGGCAGAATCCGTGGGTGACGATCCTTGGGAATCGTACAAAGCTTATCATCAAGTGATGGAACGCTTCGCTGGATTTAAATTGCCTAGCTCGGTTGCCGAAAAGCTTAAACAGCTGGATCAAGACGGCGTCGTGAAAAACGAGAAGGCTCGATGGAAGCAATTCGAAGCCATGAAGAAAACACTCAATGTATCCAGTCCAACCGCCAAGAACACGTCGATCGCAAAACTTAAAAAGTTCGCCGCGGACGCGTTAGATACTGACGCTGCCGAACACGCAACAGCCATGATGGAAGCGATCGCATCGAATGGACCCTAGCGCGAATCGGCGATACCAAGCCTTGTCGACCATTCAGAAAGATACGCGTAGTCTAGGCGATCGCTGTTCAATTGTTTTAGTGTCGCGATGTCTGCGCGGTCGATCAATCGTCCTGCTTGTGCCTTGAACAAGATCAAATCTTCGCACGTTAAGACGCGG
>JANPLJ010000223.1:0-1316 GCA_031426475.1 Pirellulaceae bacterium
GAGGAGTTCAACCAAGCGATCGACGCATTGAAATCAGTCGGATTTCACTACGAAAAGACCTATGGTATCGACCTCTTCTTGGATGGCCTGGATGGAAAACCTAGCCAGGGTCTACACATCATTTGGGCCGAAGAAACGATCACAACGGGCGAGAGCACCAAGGCGCCGCGAACGGACCAAATTCAATTGATCGGTGGGAAGCGAATCATAGACCTTCAAGAGCTGGTGCAGATGAAATTGCTTGCCTATCGCTTAAAGGACCGCGTGCATTTGCTTGACTTGATCGGCGTTGGACTCGTCGACAGCACGTGGCCAACCCGATTTCCGGCCCCATTCGCAGAGCGACTGCAGACGCTTCTGGACAATCCGGACGGTTGAATTTTCTTGCGACTCGCAACCAAATCCGCTTACTTAGGCACGGAGGCGCGTCAATTCTTGTAGCGGATTGGCGCAAGCCATCCGGTTCCTCAAACGTTCGAAGTAACGGACAGCTTGCTCCGTTCCGTTAGCAAGGTCTGTGACATTGGCTCACGTTCGCGAGCATTTGGTCAAGGTTTCGCGTGCCAACAGCCGAAGAAGTCAGTCTCGATGGATTGGAACGCGATAGCCGCCGACCAAACACGTCGCTGGCCGAAAAACAACCGATCCGTAAAGCACTCCACAGCAACGACTTACAGCATCATGAAGAAATCTTTTCAAAAGCCATTGCGGAGTAGCCGGAAATCTGGATGATTCTCGCTCCCTTAGTTGATGACTGCGACGCAAGCCGCAGGCGACCTCTAAAGGAAACATCTTAAAATCGACGGTTTGCGGTTGACGCCCAACGACTCGATCCATAAAATGTGACTCCCCCAGATTTGGAATAAATCGCTTCACTGCGATCCGAGTCTTCGGGAAAATTGATCTTTGACAATTTGGTTGGATTGGTAGATGGCATCTTTGGTCATCGGGTGAAGCTGTTCCTTTCCGAACAGTGGAGTACCGGTGACACAATTTTGTTTGAAGTCGGTTTGTGAATTCTTTTTGAAAGAATTCCTAATACTGATTCAAACGAGCGCATACAAAGAGAAGCGAGAAGTATCGTACGGCTTAGTGGTTCAATCATCCACTTTGAGAAATACGATACGCATCGGGATCGAAGTGATTCGATGCAAGCTATTGGAGTGGAGTATTGGAGTAGTGGTTTTAAAACCTACAGCCTCAAGCCTCAAGCCTATAGACTGTTGAGAGTTCGAGATTCCGATGGTCAAGTTACTAAGGGCGCACGGGGGATGTCTTGGTATCGAGAGGCGATGAAGAGCGTGGAAATCTGCGAA
>JANPLJ010000224.1:0-4653 GCA_031426475.1 Pirellulaceae bacterium
ATGGTTGGGGGGGGTTGCGCCCCCCCACCCCGGGGCTGTATTTTTTAACGATTTTGGGATTTTCTAAAATAATCTTTTTTACTATTTATCCCCCCCGCGCCCCTTTTTGGGTGTTTGGGGGTCGGGGGTTGTGGGGCGTGAATCGCTTGGAAACTCGGCCCCCTCACCCCGGCCCTCTCCCCCGCAAAGCCGGGGGCGAGGGAGGAGATATTCGTGTCCTTGGTAGCTTGCCAGTTGTCGTCCCGTTGGGATAAACCCAACGGAAACGAACGGCTAAATGGTGAACTCAACGGAATTGGACATCTTCCGATTGACTCAATATAAGTTTCACTTCGTGTAATCATTTGTTTCCTCGTTTGGTTGTTTCGTCTGCGTTTGTTTCAGCACCGCCTCGTTGTTCGCCACCTTTGCCGCCGCCGCCTTTACCGCCTCCACCTTTTCGACCGCCGCCTTTACCTCCGCCGCCTTTACCGCCTTTCTCTGCCCCTTTGCCGCCACGGCGAGATACAGCAGGCTGGCTTGGATCGAAATTGGGGTTCATCGTTGCCATTTGTGCGTGGACATCCGTGAGATATTTTTCCAATCGCAGTTTCAATTCGGCGGTTTCTTTTGGCATATTGCTGGATATATCATTCCGTTCCCCGATATCTTTGGAAAGATCGAACAGCTTTACCGTGTCGGTTTCGTAGAACCTTAACAGCTTCAGATTGCCAAGATAGATTGCTGAATGAGGACCGTCGTCGCTTTGATAGTGCGGGAAGTGGAATACCATATCATCGCGGACCCGTTTGACTTCGCCTTGTCCTTCATGATTCAACAGCGATAACATGCTGCCCCCTTCGATTCCCTTCGGAAGCGTCTTCAAGTCGATACCTGCAAGTTCACAAAACGTCGGATACCAATCGTAGCCAACCACGCGAGTGTGGCACCAAGAATTGGCTTTCACGTCGGGGCCACGAACAATCAATGGGACGCGAATTCCACCTTCCCAAACATCGCCTTTCCCCCCGCTCAAGGACTTGCGTCCGCCTCCTGAACCGTTATCTCCCATGTAGATGACGTAGGTGTTGTTCGAGAGCTTGAGTCGATCGATAGCATCCATCACCATACCGACTCCCGTGTCAAGGTCTTCGGTGATCGCGGCGGTGTTTACTCGCTTCGAATCTTTTTCCCCCATTTTCTTTTCGTACTTAGCAAGAGTCGCTTTCAAAGCGTTCTCAGGTGCGTGCAATGCGTTCCAAGATAGTTGAATGAAGAATGGTGTTCCAGCTTTTGCATTCTTCTCCATGAACTTGGCGGATCGCTCGGCCATTCCAAAGATGTCGACGGGATTTGGATCGACGAATTTGTAGGCGTTCTCGTTCCCGGTATCGCCATCGTGTTCGTCGTATCCATGCTCACCTGGTCCACCGCCAGCGATATGCCACTTGCCATAGTGAGCGGTCGCATAGCCGGCTTTTTTCAATTGCTCACCGATGGTGATTTCCGAAGCCGCAATATTCTTGATCAAGTTCGGCTCGATCATCTTCTGTCCCGGTACGGACGGAGCAGCTTTCGTCCAGTGCAGTTGAGCGGGACTCTTGCCGGTTTGAAGACTGATACGTGTCGGCGAGCAAACCGGAGCCGGTGAATAGCCCGCCGAAAAACGCATTCCTTGCGACGCAAGCTTTTCGAGGTTAGGCGTATGGAACTCGTCGCCTTTCGAAGGAATCGTCGGATGCATCGATACCGATAAGCCACTCCAACCTTGGTCGTCGGACAGCATGAAGATAATGTTGGGACGCTCCGCGGCCATCGCAACGGTTGGCAGCAACAATGCGACGAATATGGGTAAAGATTTCATGCAATGGTTTCCGTTCATGGACGTGATTCTCAGACGTAGCCACCGTCGCCAAGACGGCGGAAGAACTGCCATAGACTGTCGATTTTACGAGGATTTAGAAGCTTCGAGCGTCCACGCTCTTGGCGAGCGTAGCTACGGGCGAGCGTTCTTAACCAGCGAACTCACTTCTTCCCTTTTTTTCCTCCTGGTGGCGGTCCTTCGGGAATCTTGTCTGTTAGGCCTCTAAAATCATCGCGTTGTTTTCCGTCGGGTGAGGACTTCACGGTGTGGCGAAAGATGACCGTGTTGTCGAGCGCGACGTCGTCGGTCCAGATAAACTTGGCGCCCTTGAAATCATTTTCGTAGTACGGTTGCTTGGGGCCGACTTCTTCTTCGGTGTACTCCTTGGCGTTTCCCCAGGCGCTGTCATCAAAGTTGACGGCATACCAATTGTCAGGTATCGAAATATTTTCAACGCGAGGATTCTTGGTGTCGCGATCGATGGGACCCCAGGAGAATTTTTTTGCTTTCCAAGAAGCGTTGGTGACAGTGCCGTCGCCGAACTTCAAGATAAACCCGGCGTCACCGATATTGGTATTGGCGTACTCCATTCCAGTCTTGGGATCAGCATTATCTTTGGCCATCACCGCGATCGTCATCGGATAAGCTGGAAGGATGTCGACTGAGATTACGTTGTGCGGAATGAAAGTGATCGAATCCACAGCGACCAGCTCGCCATTGATGTAGAGAACGAACGTGTTGTCGCCGTAGATGTTAGCTTTGACGGTATCGGTGATCGAAGGTTTACGAACTCTGCCGCCGCTGGGCGGTTGTCCCCAAGCGGGCATGCTAAGGCTCAACGCAAAACTTAAGCACAAGGCACTTCTTACGACTTGTCGCATAACTTACTCCTCAAACTCGACCGTTCGATCGCGGGGGTGATGAAAATGGTGTGCAAAGAAATCTGAATCAAGTTGCTGCTCTTCGACGAGCGTCATTCGCAAGTCGAGCAAGTCCGTGCCGTGGGGCATTTGAATGAATCGCATGTCGCGAATGCAACCGCTGTTGGACTCGTAAACTATTTCTACCCGCTGCGGTCCCCGTTGTTTCGGCTTCTTGATGGCAACAAGCATTCGATAGGCTTCGTTGTCTCGACCATGGTATTCTTCCGGACCGATCGGCAAGAATTGAACATCATAAGTCTGCCGCAGATGTTCCAGTCCCTCGTGTATATTCGTGAGTGGGGTCGCGTTTTCATGGCCCGGTAGATCTCGATGGAAGCGGGTAAGATCATGGCTGACGCGAACAGGCCCCTTCGACCGCACCGCCCAACTGGTTTGGCCGTCGCTCCCCGTAATAAATGGCTCTCCATTGTTGTCTTTACGAATCAAGACAAACTGGTTTCCTGAACGAACATGAACGATCGCTCCGTCGAGCGACACTTTGGGCGGACGTTGTTCCTCCTCGTTCGATTTGCGTTTCCCGCGTCGCGGTGGGGCGAGCACGTTTTCGACTGAGATTTGATAAGTGCGATCGCCGAAGCGAACGTTCTTCTCGATAATCCGATCTAACTCGCGCATCGCGGCGGAAACGGAGGATTGTCCAAAATTGCCCCAAAGAAAAAAGAAACCAATCAAAGCGACACTGGCTGCGGTCGCCAACATGGAGAGGGATCGAATCGAGTATGCAGTCAATGGGACTTTGTTAGCTGGCTCGTCGATCCTCGGCAGATCGTGCGGGTAACCGAATTCGCCTCGCAGTCGATCGTGCAGCATAACCGACTCGGCAAACTGACGAGCATGTTCGGGGTCCGACTGGATCCACTCGCTAAGCTCCGCGTGCTGCTGGGCAGTAAGCATATCATCCAAATAACCGTTGATCAGATCATGAAAAGAATTCGTCACGAATTCGCTCCTTCCATGGAGGACTTTGTTTCAATGCATGCCCGGAGCTGCTCGCGAATTCTTTGAAGGGCCTTGGCGACAGTGTTCGCCGTCATTCCAACTCGCTCCGCAATTGCGGCTGGCTTCAAATCTTTTTCATAGCGAAGTTGACACAACTCCCATGCCCGGCCTTGGATCGATTGAAGACATTCCCTCAATCGATCGAGCTGATGCGACTCTTCCTGGGTCACGTTCCCAAACGTCGCCGCCAGGCAGTCGATCGTCGTTTCATCAAAGATTAGGCGATCTCGCCGACGCTTTCGCAAATAAATCCCTACCTGATTGCGGGCGACGCCGATGGCCCAAGCGTTAAAAGGTCGATTGGCGTCATAGGACGGGAACGACTCGATCACCGCCACCGCAATTTCTTGCAGCACGTCATCGCGATCCTTGAAGTCGTAGACAACAGACGCTACGAAAGCCGAAACGACCGGCTGAGCCAGCGTCCAAAGTTTTGCTGCTTTTCGAGTATTTGTATCCATCTTCTTTGCGACCAAGTCTCCCAATACTGTCTACTTAGCCGTAAGATCTAAATCGTGACATGAAAAACCGGAAATAGGAGAAGTTCTTAGAATTTTCTTCGATCAGCACTTTGGACATGCTCGCAGCGGAACTCGCCAGAGCTCCTTAGCGTTTCGCCAATTCCTAAACCTGGGCCCCCAGTCGGCTTGGAGGCCGTCTCGCTTTCGAGACTACCGTAGGCCGGAACAAGCAGCTAATTGAGTTTGTCAATTTGAGAATGATAGTCTGCGCCGTTCCGGCAATCGGAAACCTCGGTTCTGCCGGAACGGCGTCGACAACGTTTTATTCAACATCCAAGTTTGCTAGCGACTTGTTGCGGCCTACTGAAAAGCGAGACGGCCTCCAAGGCCGCTGAGGTCTTCGGAG
>JANPLJ010000225.1:0-3133 GCA_031426475.1 Pirellulaceae bacterium
CATGTAACGAAAAGATCGTTTTATGCCCCGAATCCCGTGCGACTTTATTTGCAACGAGTTCGATACCGAATGCGTTGAAGACGAAGGATCCGCAGCATCTGAAATTCCATGCAGAATCGCTCCTGCCATTGGACGCCGAAGAGATGGCAGCGGATTTCGTGCTGACGGCGAAAGAGCTGCGAGTCATGGCTATCGATCGCAGCGAATGGCAGCCGATCGTCGATGCTTTTGCCGCTCGCAATTTGCGTTTTCGATGGATCGCTCCCGCTTCCGTTTTGGCTTTGGAGGAGGCGAAAAAGTCGATCGGAAACAACGCTCGTGTGGTTGTTTGGGAAGAAGAGGGGGCTTGCGAGCTTTGGCAGCTGGATGAGGCTGGCATTGTGCATTGGAGTCATCTAGCAAATGAAGCTGGCGATCGAATCCTCGCGATGCGATTGTTTGCGGCCCAAGCGACAGGCGTTCGAACTTGGACAGCAGTCAACTGCAGTGCTACAACGCTCCAGCAGCTTGGCGAGTTGGAGGGGATCGACGTACGACCGATCGAATTGAAGTCTCAAGCGGTGTTCGCGGCTTTGGCAGCCGAACGACTTTCCAATAGCCCCTATGAAGCTTGGTTTGATCTTCGCGACGGATCGATTGCTGGCGGCGACCGCTATCGAGCGCTTCAAGGGTGGATGTATGCAGCAGCAGCAGCCGTGGCCGGACTGATGCTGGCGACATCCGTGGCTTGCCTGTCGAAGAGCATGCGAGCGGAATCCCAGTTGGCGTCGATCCAAGAAGCAAACGAAAACTTATTTCGCGCTGCATTTCCCAATGAAAAGAATCTGACGCTTATCGATAGATCAATCGACAACGCTTATCGAAAGATTCTTGGTGAAACGAACGGCAAGGGGGAACTGGAACAACCTATCCGCTCAGCTTTGGAACCACTGTATGCGACGCTTACCGCTTTGTCGTCGGACCAGAAGATCGACGCTCGAGCGACTTCCCTCACTATCGAGAATGGGAAGATTGATTTGGAAATATCTTTTGCTTCGGTCAACGACCTATTGGAAATCAGGAAGCGGTTGAAAGAAGTAGGGATCGATACCGGCCAGCAAAGTACAAGGACAGACAACAGTGGAAGGACAAGCGTAAATTTCAAAGGAACGCTTGACGCTTCTTCGAAATCCCCGCCGCAGGTTTCGTCGTCGGGTACTAGTGAGGAGAAGCCATTTTGAGTACTGCAATTCGAAGCACACGATCGATTTTCGTGCTGGGAGGGCTACTCGCGCTTGGCCTAGTCAGTTTCAATGTGTGGGCGGTTTCACGGATGCAAAGGGCGCAATCCGCGCTGACAGACTCTCTTGATAAGCTAGCAAAAAATCAGCGTTCGGTCACCGCGATCAAGCGACTTCAGAATCGGCCTCGAATCGCATCGCTTATTCAAGAAGAGAACTTTGTATTGCTGGAACGCATACAACAAGCGATGGGAGAAGCTGGAATCCCCCTCGAGAAAAAGAAGAGCGATACACCTGGGGAACCGGTTCGAAAAGGAACGACAAGTTACCTGGAACGCTCCACCGTGATCATTCTGAAAGATCTTTCGATGCAACAGATCGTTCAGTTCTGTCAGCAGCTCGAAGACCCCGATAAAGGGTTGAAAGTCCGTGACCTGGCAATAAACGCTAGCATGACATCTAAGAGCTCGCCAGTCGAGCTTTGGGATGTCACGGTTACTTTGAGTCAGTTGATCTATTCTGAACCAACTGCGCCACTCTGACATTGACTTGGACGGGGATTTGTCCGAAAAGCTTCTAGTCAAAACGGCGGAAGTGTCGGCCGCGGTAGCCAATGTTTTTAGAGCGTATCATCTTCCCTTATCATTCACGCAACAGTGACAAACGTTGTTAACGAGCAGACTGGCGGAACAACATCCCTTGCGGGCCTATGTTTGTTCGTTTCGTTAATTGGCTGTCAAGCGATGCATGCCAACAAGCACGAAGTGATTGTCGTCGAGCCTTCTGCGTTGCAGGAAGACTCAGGGGCCGCAAGCCTTGCGAGCCAGCTGAATGACCAAGGCATTCGTTACGTCCAAAAGGAACAACTTGGGAAGGCTAAGTTCAAATTTGAAGAAGCAATAAAAGTCGATCCAGAGTTTGGTCCCGCGTATAACAACTTAGGACTCGTGTTTTTTCACGAGCACGATTTTTTTGAGGCCTCCAGAGCCTTCGAAGCGGCAGCTGAAAAGTGGCCTGAGAGTCCCGAGCCATTGAACAATCAAGGGCTCGTCATGGAATCGGTCGCACGTCCCTTCGATGCCATGGAGCTTTACGCACAGGCTTATGAATTGGCACCCACCGATGCTGAGTTTCTCGGAAATCTGCTTCGCGCAAAAGTTCGCATGGAACTGATTGACGACGAGCTTCTTTCGCAGTTGCACAGGCTGCTGTTAATCGAAAAGCGAATTGAGTGGCAAGATTGGGCGCGTGAACAGCTGGCGTTGCTGCACAATCCCAATCTCGACCGTGGTCCTGCCAAACCTTCGACCGATCCGCTTGGCGAGCTGACTGGCGAGAAATCGACTGATTCTGCTTCGCGACCGTCGACTACGAATCAAGCTTCTCCATCTAACTTGCCTTCGAGATCGAATTCCTCAACACCGTCGAATGCGCACCAGGCACCACTTCAATTGCCTTCGCCCGTCCCCGAAGAGCTCCCAAGTTTGGAGCCGCTCCAGCTACCGTCCCCAATGGTCCCGCCACCTTCCGCTACACCGTTGATGGTACCTCCGGCTGGCGGACAACCTTCGATGTTCCCGACCTCGCTTCCGCCATCCACGCGAAGACAAAAATCGGTGCTCGAGGCGCTTGAATAGAAACCGCACTTTTTGGCGGAAAGGGTGTAGGACGGACTCCCAAGTCCGCCCATGGACGGATCGACGACTCGAAAGTCCATCGTACTATCGAAAAAAATTTCTCGGATACTTGCCAACCCTATTGGAGGGGTTAGAATGTTGCTCAAGAGCTCTTGAGACTACCTGCCCCAGTCTCGGGCTCACGTGCCCTGCTAGATCACCTGCCCCGTTCTAGCAGGGTTTTTTCGTTTTTATCGTGCGAAGATCGCACTTTACACCCACCAAGATTCCTGAATA
>JANPLJ010000226.1:0-2382 GCA_031426475.1 Pirellulaceae bacterium
GGAAACAATATCTGGGTAGCAGCCTACACCGATGATGTCTTCGCCTATGTTGCCAGCGAAAGGATGCGTGCCGAAGGGGGCTATGAAGTTGATTTCTCGATGATCTACTACCAGCAACCTGGCCGATGGGCCTCGGGCACAGAAGATTTGTTATTGCGGCGTGTTCGAGAAGTCCTCGATGATCCTCAACCAGAAGATAAACCGCTCGATGCCAACGCGTCGCTGAAGTCGATCAAGTTGCCCCAAGGTTTTCTGGTCGACTTGATAGCGAGCGAACCGGCCATCACCGACCCGATCAACATCGCCTTCGGCCATGATGGTCGAGTCTGGATCGTCGAAATGGGCGACTATCCGGTCGGCAACGGGTCGGGAGGTCGAGTCCGTTGGCTACTCGATTCCGACGGCGATGGCTCATTGGACAAATCGCAGATCTTTCTTGAGAAACTTCCGTTTCCGACGAGTGTGGCTCCTTGGCGAGATGGAGTACTCGTGATCGCAGCACCCAAAATTATTTTTGCGAAAGACACCGATGGTGATGGGATCGCGGACTTCAAAGAAACGCTTTTGAATGGAATCCACCAGTCCAATCCACAACATCGAGCCAGCGGCTTCGAAATGGGGCTCGACGGTTGGCTGCACTTTGGTGCTGGCGAAGGAACGAAAGAAATCGTAAGCGAACGGGCGAACCGAACATTCAGGGTAGAGAATTGCGACGTCGCTTGGAATCCGGACACAGGAGAGATTCGCGCGACCACAGGCGAAACGCAATTCTGTCGGGCTCGCGACGAGTTTGACCGTTGGTATGGCAACTCGAACAGTAAACCGATGTACCGATTCGTCATCGAAGAGAAATATATCCAGAAACGCTCGCTGGGAGGAACTTCGCAGCAAGCATTGCTGGAGCCCCCTGTTGCCCCGCCCGTTTATCCTGCGAGCCGAACCGCCGATCGCTTCAATGATCTTTTCGCATTGAATCGATTCACCAGCGCTTGCAGCAGTATCATTTGTCGTGTTCCAGGGCTTGGCGATTCGATGCGAGGCGCGGCCTTGATTTGTGAACCGGTTCACAATCTCGTGGCACGTTACAAAGTGATCAACGAGGGAGCGGTTTCGATCGGAGAACGCTTCGACGAAGACATGAAGTTCGATTGGTTTGCATCTACCGACCCATGGTCGCGCCCTGTACGAACCGTGAACGCACCGGACGGTACCATTTGGATCGTCGATATGGTGCGTCAGGTCATCGAGCATCCTGAATGGATTCCGGAAGCATGGCAGCAGCGATATGACGTGCGAGCTGGCCAGAATCTCGGGCGAATCTATCGCGTTCGACACCAAGATTATCAACCCTCAACGCGGCCAAATCTGGCGTCGATGAACAGCAACCAATTGATCGAAATACTTTCTTCTAACATTAGTAGCTTGCGTGATCTTGCTCAATTCCAGATTCAATGGCGATCGATCGATGAACAACAATCCGTGAAGCCCGCTCTTGAAAGGTTAATGCGATCGTCTTCCGACGCTGCCGTTCGCTTGCAAGCCCTTGCCACGCTCGTCTCGTGCCGATTGGCTGCTGCGAAGGATGTTGAAGTAGGAATCGCGGATCAAGATCCTCGCGTAGTGCGATTCGCCATCGGAGTCGCGGAGTCCTTTCTATCGGAAGAAGCGGACCTTCTGAACGCTATTGGCAAACGTTCCATGGATCAGCTTGGAGCGGAAGTTGATCTACAGATCCTATTGACGCTTGGTGGTGTTGATCATGAACTCAAAAACGGCTGGATTTCTCGAATCCTCGAACGCCAGTTGCTTGATCCATGGTGCGTCCGAGTCTTACCGTTGGTTCATGATGCTCAACTCGATGCAACGTTGACGGCTCTTTTAACCGCTATCGATTCCATCCCCGAGTATTCGGTGAATCAATGGAGTGAGATCGAGGCCAGTCTTTCTCTTCTTTTGAAGCGGGCGTCGAAGGGATCAAAACAGCAGTTGATTCAGAAATACTTCGGCGTCGATACGAAAACCTTTCGCTCAGAGATGACACCGACACAGCTTTTCCTGCTGAATGGACTTGCCAGTTCGATGGCGAAAGGCGAGGAAAACAAGAGAGGTGACTCGTTTGCGTTGATCGGACTCGATCAAATCCTTGAATCGACGCTCCAGACGCTGAGAAGTTCCAACAGCGATCCGAAGTTGCGATCGAGAATGATTCGTCTTTTAGGACGTGGGCTTGGCGATTTGGATTCGGAACTGGAAACCTTGGGTAGACTACTGGAACCGAATCAGCCACCTGATATTCAAGAAAACGCCATGATGGCGATTCGGCGAATCAGTAACCCAGCAGCTGCGAATTTGTTGATCAACGCTTGGTCATCGCTGACCCCT
>JANPLJ010000227.1:0-1310 GCA_031426475.1 Pirellulaceae bacterium
GGATACGCTATCACCCCTACGGACCAGCGGGAGACAAGCGGAATGCCCACGCTCGATTGGATCGGCAAGAACGAGATGCGAAACCACAAAGCAAACAAAGTACAATACCAAACTGTTTAAGTGAAATAGTACGCTGCAGAAGGATTCGGCGATGAACCGTGCCTATTATTCTGACTATCTCCATTCGTTCCTAGATTACGACGCAGATGCAATCCTTGGCGAACTGGTCCGGCGTGCAAGTGCCGATGGCTCGCAGATCGAAACGAAGCAAATCGAAGCATGGCGTGAACAAATTGCTATACTGAAGGAAATATTGCGGCCTTATCGTGATTGTGGTTCAATTTATTTTGAGTATTCAATACCTCGGCTTGGCAAGCGCATCGATGTTCTTGCACTCATCAAAGGCGTGATATTTGTAATCGAATTCAAAGTCGGCGAGACGACATTTGCGAACAACGCTCTTGATCAAGTCTGTGACTATGCGCTCGATCTCAAACATTTTCACGAAACTAGCCATAGTTGTCCAATCGCGCCGATTGTTGTAGCAACGCAAGCCCATCATAACAAACAAATCTCGATTGCATACACCGCCCACGGTGACAACGTTATGCATCCGATTCGAGCCACACCCGGAATGCTTTGCGAAGTCATCGCACAAGTACTCAAATTTGCCGACTCACCGGATATCGATCGCGTAGAGTGGGAGGCCGGTCGCTACCAACCGACACCAACGATTATCGAGGCCGCGATGGCTCTCTACGGTGGCCATCAGGTAGAGGAGATTTCTAGAAAGGACGCGGGGGCTGAAAATCTCGCCGTCACATCGCACAGGATCGAGCATATCATCAAATCGTCGAGGACTCACGGATGGAAATCGATTTGCTTCGTTACAGGCGTGCCTGGCGCGGGTAAGACGTTGGTCGGACTCGACATCGCCACCAAGCACTTCGATAAGGACTCAGAACTTTACAGCGTTTTTCTTTCCGGCAATGGTCCGCTGGTAGCAGTGCTACGTGAGGCGCTCGCCAAAGACAATGTTCGGCGTCAAAAAGAAAAAGGAAGACGAATTCGGATCGGTATCGCACAAAGCGAAGTGAAGGCGTTCATCCAGAACGTCAGGGCCAGCGCATCTTAACGTCATACTCTGGCGCATTGTAGGTTGGGTAGCTATCCTGCGGGAATCCACGGAGGGTTCCCGCATGGCCCGTCGCTCCTTGATCGAGCACTTCGCCGACCTGGCCGATCTCCGGATCGAACGCACTAAGAAACATCAACTCGACGACATCCTCGTCATCGCCCTCTGCGGCATC
>JANPLJ010000228.1:0-3156 GCA_031426475.1 Pirellulaceae bacterium
ATTTCGGCGTGCTGCATATCGAGTGCCCCATTGGCTTCGAATTCACATCGACCTTCGACCGACACACCTGGATCCATGCCTGCGAACATTTGCCCACGGCGTTGCCATGCAGCCATGTCTCCGGTGAGGTTGAGTTTCATCGCCGCGGGCGGTAGCGGTGCAGCGCCCGGAACCGGTGTTGTTAACGAGAGTGGCTCGAGAAGTTCTGCTCGCAAGCTTTCGCTTTCGCTATCGAGAGTTAACGAACCGCGATCGATCTGAAGGAGGCTACCTCGATCCAACGTGCCGATCGCTTGAAATTTCCCTTTCCAAGCAGGTTCATTTAAACGTCCTTGCGATAAGACGATCCGCATCGGCGTGGTTGCGAGGGAACCTTGTGCGGCGATTCGATTTCCCGATTCTTGTTTCCAATTCAGATCAAGATTGGCATTGCCGGATAACTGCTGAAGAGGCAACGCAAACCATTTCGAAAGCCGCTGATGAAGCTTATCAAGATCCACGCTCGATTTGAGTTGGCCGGCTTGCAAATCGCCATCCGCCTTCAGATCACAAAACTCCGATTGGCATTCAGCACCGATTTTGGCTTGCCCCAACGCGTTGGGCTCGACAAGCATCGAGGCCTTCAAGGCGTTTTCCCATTTCATTGGTTTTCCTGAAACGTTGGCGATAAGGTCACCGAGTTGAATACGATGCTCTCCTTTGGGCCGCCCACCTTCTTGTAGCGTTTGGACGCTGCTGAGAGTCGCTTTGCCACCGATTAATTCGGTGTCGGCTTGCATGGGGAGCATTCCGGGTGCAACGCGGAGCAATTTGGCTAGATCGATTCTTCCCTGGACATTCCATTGCGCGTTGGCGATCCATGGTTGAGTAGTAGTAGGTACCGCGAAAGCCGTCGGTAGCGACGCATTCACGCCAAGATCGCCGACATCCGATTCGAGAATTGCATTCTCCGCGGTGAGTCTGTCAGCAATCATATTTACTTTGCCACTCAACCGCACTTGTTTGAGCGCAGCCCCTTTGTCGCCAACCAATTGAGGTGCAACGATCGACAGTTGGTCGATCTGAGCGGTCGCAATCTTCGCTTGTATATCGGTTGGCGTCAGCATCGCGATATCGGCTTGAACCGTGGCTAAACCTTTAAGCTGATCGATCGGGATCGAGGGCAAGCGACGATGAACAAGACTGTACCATTCGAGAGGCAATCCGGTCGTTGCGATGGTCATCTTCATGGGCGGAATCGAAGTTCCGTTGGCTTGAGCTCCCTCGATAGGTTGCGTTCGAATGGTGAACCGTCCCTCCGGACGAACTGGCCCTCCGGCTTGAGATGCGAGTTGTTGAATGACACCTGCGAGATTGACGGGGGGCAGTCGTTGCTCGGCAGTCGGAAGCGGAAGATCTGCTTCGCTGATAGTAAGTTGCCAAGCCGAAAGGTCTACCGAATCGCGGGCTAGGACTACTGTATTCTCTATTCGAATGCGACCCGTCGGAAAACTGCTACCAAGATTGCTCGATGAATTGCTTGTTGCAGAACCTACTGTGGATTGCTCAAGCAATGGCTTAAGGGCTTCCTCAACACTCGTCGTGCCCGGTTGCACGTCGATTTGCATATGAGCGCCCCGGATCGTTACAGTTCCTAAAGCTTGATAGTTTCGGGTCAACCGAAAGAGTCCCAACTCGGTATCGATTTCTGCAATCTTCACTAGATCAGCACCCGACTGGTCAATCAAACGCAAGCCGCGTATTTTTAGCGGATTCACCCAACCAACCTCGATGGATTCCATGTCGATTCGAAACGGCGCAATTCCGGCGTAGCGATTGGCTACCGACAATACGAGTTCGCGATTCGATAGGGCCATCGGCCCACCAATCCCGAGACATACTGCGACGATGACGAGAAATCCCAGAAAGAGATTTCGTAGCCGAAACAGCCCTTTTGACCGCTTTGCGGGACGCTTACCAAAGTCGTCGACGCGATCCATTGAGCGCTCTCTGGCCATGGTAGATAACCTTCCTTAGAACAATAAACCGAATCCATTCAGTACCAGAACGACCTCGGACATTACGCGATTTTCTCGATCCAGGTCAACACAGAACTCGAAAGACGTTGGATTGCCAGCAAACGCGAGCATGAAGGTGCGTCAATCGGCAATTTTCAGGAAGCCCAGCCGTAGCGGTCAAAAAGGATATGGCGAATCGCGGTCGTGATCGTTTGTAGGCTAAATGGCTTCGCCAATACCGCTGTTGTCGAGAGTCGTTCCGCTTGATCGACGATATTTTCGTTGAGCGCTGCCGACATCAGGATACATGGCGTCGCAAACTCAAGCTTGCGAAGCGAGGCAAGCGTCTCAAGCCCTGACAAACGGGGCATGTGCATATCTACCAGCATGAGATGAACTGGTTGTGACCGAATGATTTCGAGCGCTTCGCAGCCATCGCTCGCCAAAAGAAGTCCGAATCCTTTGCGAGCGAGCGCTTCAGCCAACGAATCTCTAAAATCGCGATCATCGTCGGTGATCAGCAATTGTGGCAACCTGTCGATCGGAGGGCATGCGAATGGCATCGCAATGGTTCCTGATTCGGAGTATTTGGCAGTTTGATTCGGTTGAGGGTCGACGACGCAATTGCTGTACCGGCTCTGCACTAGACAATCTTCGCTCAAAAGCCGGGCAACCGCTAGTATTCATTATCCTTGTTTTAGATGCAAATCCGTTTTGCCGGCTGATGTAGACTTTCGCTGGATTTTTTGTCAGACTCGCCGAAGCTAGCGACTGGTATGGCAGCCAACGCGAGCAATTTCCGCTTTTTTGGAAGGGCCTCGGCGATGAGGTTGCTGGATAACGTCCATTTTAACGAGCATCTTTTTCCAGCTGTTCTGTCCTGCGCCCATGAATATTCTAGAAAATTAGCCGCGGGATATGACCGGATGAGGCGTTCCAAGGTCATTATTGCGGGACTGGCCAGAAGCATTGCTAGTATTTTACCAGCAACCATGCTTCGGATGGAGTTGCTTGGGAAGACCTTCGCCGATTATCAGATATTGGTTTACGAAAATGATTCGATGGACGAGACGCCCGAAATCTTAAGCGATTGGGCGGCAGAAAATCGCCGCGTCACCATCGTTTCCGAGACCCTGGGAGCACCGGCAAGCTTGCCCAT
>JANPLJ010000229.1:0-8572 GCA_031426475.1 Pirellulaceae bacterium
TGCCCAATTGAAGCAAGACGCCGCTCGACGCCCCTACCAACTGTAGGGCAAAAACAATCAGGAACGCAAAAATCAAATCGACCAGACCCCAACGTTGAATCAGACGCGGCTCGGCCTTGGGAAAAACCGGCCGTCCATACATCCAAAGCCTCAAACCCTGGAACCAATATTGCGTTGAAAAGGCCAGCAATCCCAAGACAAACATCGAAAAGACGATGAAGGGGAGCGCGACTCTGGGAACGTCGGTTTCTTGCATACTTTTACTTCAAAGACCATTGAGTATAGCGTTGATGGTATCCAAAGTGTCGACTCCATTGTGGCGAAGGTCGCGGGCCGAACCAACCATATGCGTAGGGATTGGCGGGTCGAGACTCGTAAGTGGGCTTCTCGGTGGGTTGCTGGGTCGTCGAGTACGGCAGATGCTTTCCAACATGTTCCGGCACAGGTCGAGGCACAATGCGGTAGGTCGGCGAACTGGCCGTTACAACACCCCAAAGGGAATCATCCGCAACGGAATCGGGCGCCATCCACGACAAGGCCGACAAGCCGACCAGGATCGAATAGACGGTACGAAACATGAGCGACCAAGATTTCTGCACAAGCAATCGCATGATCGGTTCCCTTCACTTCTTTTCTACGCCTCAAGATCACCCCATCCTTCATCTTCGACAAACTCAACCAAGACTAGTTAGCCGAAGTCGCCAAGAACTATGACAGTTCTCGCAGAACACCACCAACGCGATGGGAGGCCGTCTTGCTTTCGAGACCACGGTGGGCCGGAACAAGCAGCTAATGGCGTTCGTAAATCTGAAAACGATAATCTGCGCCGTTCCGGCATTCGGAAACCTCTGTTTTGCCGGAACGGCGTCGCCAACGTATTATTCAACATCCAAGTTCGCTAGCGACTTGTTCCCGCCTACGAAAAAGCCTGGGAACGAGCGTATTTGTACCGGCGATCAGCGAGAAGTGTCAAATTTTTCCATTTTTAAGTAATCGCACTTGTCATGAACGACCGATAATTGTTAGTTGGAAGCGTTGCTCGGCAGTTACGACTCGGTTTTCTAATTCGATGCGATCTGCCAAGTCGCGAATTTAGTTGTTTCGTCGCTATTTCGTCTGCGATATTTCGTGAAGCCTGTATGAAAAAGTGTCTTGATGCAATGCGGTCGTCTCTCCCTCCGCTGGTATTGCGCTATCAGGTTTGGCTAGCTTCTGAATCCTATTCAGTGGTTCGTCAGTTCTGATCCCGGCGTCCTGCCCATCATCCCGCTCGTGGTCTTCACGAGACTCCGCTGACAAAGGCGTCGAGTTTACGGGAGATTTGCTTTTCAAAGCGGAGGGCTTGAAGCATGGGATCTGGATGGCTAGTCGCACTTGTTTTGATGACTCTTGGTGAATCATCTGCATCGTCGGTATGCACTGAAGAGGTCGATCTGATTGAACTGAATCACTTTCACGATTGCCTTGGTCGGCATGTCTACGATCAAGTCGTCTTCTACGAATGGTCTGATGAACTTCAACGCTATCACGTTCGAGCTTGGTGCTTGGTCGAGGATCGTGAAACAATAAGTCGACGTCCGACGCGTTCGTACACCGACAATCGATACTATGTTCGCTGGCATGACCGCGACCAGAATCTGAATCGGCGTATATCAAGCCAACATTATCGAGAAAGTTGGACGCAGGTCGATCCAGAACGTGCCAACAAGAAATTGCTCGATGAACGCCTTAGAACGTCGCTGGTAAAACGAACCATCGAACGTCCAAAACCGTCCGCAGAGCAACTCGAGACAACGGAACCATCCGAACCAACACCCGAGATCGAAGTAGCTCGACAAGACGAGACGACTGTGGTTCAACGGTAAGCGTAACATTTACGCGAGAATATCTTGAACAACATGCCCATGCACGTCGGTCAGTCGATAATCACGGCCTTGGAATCGATAGGTGAGTCGTTCGTGGTCGAAACCTAAAAGATGCATGATGGTAGCTTGGAGATCATGAACATGGACTTTGTTTTCGACGCCGGCAAAGCCCATTTCGTCGGTGGTGCCGTAGTCAAAGCCTGACTTGATTCCACCCCCTGCCATCATGATCGGGAAGCAATCGGGATAGTGATCTCGTCCCAAAATGTTGCTGCCCGATGTGCGACCTTCGCGGAAAGGAGTACGTCCGAATTCGCCTCCCCAAACTACCAGCGTGTCTTTCAAGAGCCCTCGCTGCTTGAGGTCGAGAATCAGCGCCGTCACCGGCTTATCCGTTTCGGCCATTTTGTTTGTGAGGCCGTCGCGAATATCTTCTTTGGGGCCCGTCCCGTGGAAGTCCCACCCCCAATCGAACAAGTGCACGAAACGTACCCCTTGCTCGACTAAACGACGCGCGAGCAGGCAATTGTTTGCAAAGCTCGCTTCACCAGGCTTGGCACCGTATTCGTCAAGAGTTTCCTGAGATTCCTTCGTGATATCCATGACCTCCGGAACACTCATTTGCATCCGAAATGCTAATTCGTATTGCGCGATACGAGTAAGGGTCTCGCTGTGTCCCATTTCCGCTTGTTGCTGTTCGTTCATCGCTCGAAGCGCATCTAACGTCGAACGTCTCAAATCCCTCGTCATGCCAGCCGGATCTGAAGCGAAAAGAACCGGGTCACCTTTGCTACGACATTGCACACCTTGATAGACCGACGGAATAAAACCGCTCCCCCAACATGCTTGACCACCGCTGGGTTGAACGCCGCTCGAAATCAGCGTCACGAAGCCCGGCAAATCTTGATTCTCGGTCCCGAGCCCATAAGTCACCCAAGATCCCATCGAAGGGCGACCCTGCCTTGCATGACCGGTGAACAAAAGAAGCTCAGCCGGAGCATGATTAAATTGGTCGGTGTGCATCGCGCGAACCAACGTGATCTCATCAGCGATTCGATGGAAATTTGGAACGGCGTCGCTCATCCAGATCCCAGCCTTGCCGTACTGCTGAAATGTTCGTGGCGTGCCCATCAGCTTCGGAACACCGGTAGTAAACGCGAATTCTCGCCCCGCTAAGAACGAATCGGGACATGGCTGCCCATCGCGTTTTACCAGTTCGGGCTTGTAGTCGAAAATATCAAGGTTTGGCGGCCCACCTGACATGTGCAGATAGATAACGCGTTTTGCTTTGGCTGGCTGTGGAGGTAGCTTCGGAGCCAACGGATTGATCGAACTGCTCGGGGCAGATTGAACCTCGCCTTGCAGGAGCGATTCAAGAGCAATCGCGCCCAAACTGAATTGGCCAACGCCCTGGAGAAACGTTCGGCGTGTCTGTTGAAGAATCTGTTGTTGAATTGGGTTCATCGTTTTGTTGGTTAAACAGGAAGTATTTGTTGCTCTTGGTCTCATTGCAATTCATGCGCATTCCATCCCGAAGGGATAGCAAGACATTAGCCGGGGGTCGCCGCAAAGCGGCGCACCCCCGGTTACTCAACGACGAACGAACGACCCTGGAAGGGCCCTGGAAGGGTCGAAGATGCTTTTTCATCTCCGTGTCCATTTTTATCTCCTCATCAAAAACTCATCGAGATTCATGACGACTCCCGCGATCGCAGTCCATACGGCAAGGCCAACTTCGTCGGCACCATCGGGAGCCGGGCCGATCGGATCAGTTGCCATTTTCGTCGCCAGTTCTGCATCGTTCCGGTACAAATCGAGAGCACTTTTGTGCACTCCCAGCAGCGACTTGAAATCGTTTTCGTTCGGTTCTCGCGACAGGCAAACTTGAAACGCGAACCGAACTCGTTCCTCAAAATCATCGCCACCTTCGGCAACAATACGTCGCGCGAGTGCTTGATGCGATTCAACAAATACGGGATCGTTCAACGTGACAAACGCTTGCAAAGGCGTATTCGAACGACCTCGACGAATCGTACAGACCTCGCGATTCGGAGCATCGAACGTATTGAAGCTTGGATACGGATGGTTGCGTCGAACTTCAGTATAAACGCTGCGACGATATCGGTCTTCTCCCTTGCTTGGCTCCCAATCGTTGCCTTGCCCAAAAGCTGTCTTCAGTCCGAGCGTTGGCATGACCGGTCGCACCGGTGGACCATACATCTTAGCGCTCAAAAGCTGGCTCACCGCTAATGCTTGATCCCGGAGTAGTTCGCCAGCGGGGCGAAACCGCGGCCCTCGCGCCAACCACCGATTATCGGGATCGCGTTCATTCAATTCGGCGCAGCTTTGCGAAACTTGTCGATATGCCCGACTGTTAAACAACAACGATAAAATATGCTTCATATCCCAACCGCTTTCGACGAATTCGGCCGCCAACCAATCGAGCAATTCGGGATGCTCGGGTAAGTCACCTTGGCTTCCGAACTCTTCGCTGCTTCGCACGATGCCGATCCCAAAGACTGTTTCCCACATTCGATTTACCGCCACGCGCGCCGTAAGCGGGTTTTCCTCACTCGCGATCCATTTCGCAAGCCCCAGCCTGTTTCGTGGAGCATCGTCGGGCAATGGAGGGAATACTGCGGGTATTCCCGCGTGCACTTCATCCCCTAACGCTTGCCAGTTGCCTCGCAATTGAACAAATGTTTTGCGATGCTCCTTAGCGTCAAGTTCCTGCATAATCGGGACCGTTTTCGGATTCGACCCGTCGAGCTTTTTCTTTAGTTTCGCAAGTTGATCACGTTCGGGTTTGGTCTCTTTGGCAACGTTGCGAACATAATGCTGTTGAAGCGCCTTTGTCTGTTTCTCGCTGCGTTCTTCATCGGATAACGCGAGGGCTTCCTTCAAGTTCGCTTCTTTCAAAGTCGGCTTCGACTTGACCCAGTCGTCGAAGCCTGTCAGCCATTCGGGTGTTAGCTTTTTGAGTTGTGCTTCCAACGTCGCTGATTCTTTCCGCCAATCGTCCCGATCCTTCTTAAGCAAAGGATCAATCAGCTCATGAAGCGGAGATTCGTCTTTTTTGTCAGCATCGGCCGTTTGGTTCAAGAACGCGTAAATCTGAAAATACTCTTGGTGGGTAATCGGATCATACTTGTGCGTGTGACACTGGGCACATGCCATCGTTGTACCCATCCAAACAGCGAACGTCGTATTCACTCGATCGATGATCGCGGCGGTTCGAAACTCTTCGTCGTTTGTGCCGCCTTCGTTGTTCGTCATCGTATTGCGATGGAACGCTGTTGCAATCAAATGGTCATCGTTAGGGTTTGGAAGTAAATCGCCAGCCAACTGTTGAATGGTAAATTGATCGAACGGCATATTGTTGTTGAACGCTTGAATCACCCAGTCGCGATAGCTCCAGATCTCTCGGCCGGGGTCGCTCGGATAGCCTGCACTATCTGCGTATCTCGCCAAGTCCAACCATTGGCGTGCCCAGTGTTCTCCGAAGGCTTGTTTGCTCATGAAATAGGAAACGATCTCTTCATGCGAAGACTTCGCAAGCGATTCCTGTTCGTCGAGTGTCGGGGGCAAACCGGACACATCCAGCGCGAGTCGACGAACGAGCGTCGATCGATCAGCCTCGGGCGAGAACGCCAACTTCTCTTTCAATAATCGTTGCAGGATAAATGCGTCGACGGGATTCGATTCACCGTTTTGCGGTACGCTCGGACGAACCACGCGCTCAAACGACCAGTGCTTTCCCCAATTTGCCCCTTGTCGGATCCATGTCTTCAATAACTCGACCTGCTCGGGCGTGACGACTTTATGCAGCTTTGGCGGAGGCATGACTTCATCTTCGTCCGTTGATTCGATGCGACGAATCAGCTCGCTCTCGTCCGGTTTTCCAGGCACGATCACGCTCGTTCCGCCCAGGTTGCGTTTGGCATCATCCTCGACGTCCAGCCGAAGATCAGCTTGACGAGCTTTCTCGTCGGGTCCGTGGCAGAAAAAACAATTCTGTGACAGAATCGGCCTTATCTCGCGACTGAAATCGATCCGTGTGTCGGCCATTGCGTCGATCGAACAGAGCCACATCGCAACGACCACCAAGATACGGCCCGCGCTCGTAGCAGTGGTCCCGCGGCTCCGCCCGCGGGACGGTGGTTCATCGGCAGCGGGCGGAGCCGCTGCCCCACGAGTATCGGTTCTCAAAAAATTTGGCATTCGGCTGGATGGCAACTGGGGAAGGGCGGTTGGCGTATCGGACACTTCTCGCCCAACGACATCATGAAATTGGCGAGCGGCGGGTGTTAGCCCGCTGTTTCCCTGGACATTCGTTGTTCCGTTCGAAATTCGACTCGTTCTGGATGCGACAAACGTAACGAACTCCGTGCGCGTCTGCTGAAACAGGGGACTGACGTCCCCCGCTCGCCGTCGCGCGGTGGCGATCTGTGAGGAGTATCGCATGTCGAGCCCTTTTTGTCTTGTCAAAACTCCGCACGGCGTAGTATAAAAACCGCAGAAGGTAAAAACACACAACCACCCAGTTTGAATCGGGATGTTTGGATAGAATAGTATTCCTTCGCAATGCGAATAAGTTTGAACCCATTATTCAACGTTAGGGTGGTATCGATGCTTTGTAAAAGTCTTTTGAGTTTTGTCGGTCTCTCGGTAGCGTTTAGCAGTTTCTGTTGCAACGTTCGTACCGTCCAAGCGGAGGCTGCTCCCAATGAGCTGACGCGTCCTGAGTCGCTTAGCGGATGGAAGCTGCTTTTCGATGGCAAGTCGATGGGCGATTGGCGTAACTACAAGAGCGATGCCATTTCGGACGGTTGGAAAATCCAAGATGGGGCGATGGTGCGCGAAGGAAAGAACGCAGGCGATTTGATCTCGAAGCAAAAGTACAAATACTTCGAACTGTCGCTCGAATACAAGATTTCCGAAGGCGGCAACAGCGGACTTATGTTCCATGTGACCGAAGACAACCCCAAGCCATGGCACAGCGGTCCGGAAATACAAATTCAAGACAACGCGGCCGGTCACGATCCTCAGAAAGCTGGTTGGCTCTATCAATTGTTTAAGCCAGAAACGCCAAGCTGGACCAAGGACCAGGAGTCAGGCGTTCTCGATGCAACGCGACCTGTCGGCGAGTGGAACCAGCTGTTTCTAAGAATCGCAGCCAATCAATGCGAAGTCTCGATGAATGGACAACTCTACTATCGATTTAAAATCGGAGACAAAAAATGGAATGCTGCGGTTGCTGAGAGTAAGTTCAATGCGTTCCCAACTTTCGGGACGGCCGGCGAAGGTTACATCTGTCTTCAAGACCACGGCAATCTCGTTTCATTCCGCAGCATCAAGGTTCGTGAACTCGCGGAAGACGGTTCTGTCCCTCAACCGATCGATGGAACTCTCGGTCTTAAAGGAGAGCTCGCTTTTCCAAAACTCAAGTGGCAAGGGTGGGAACCGATCGACGAAGATGGAAACGTCAACAAGCCGCTTCGAATTCTTGAACTCACTTATGCTCCTGGCGATGGAAATCGATTGTTTGCCATGGATCAACGAGGAATGATTTTCACATTCGAAAATCGGCCAGATGCAGAGCAGGCGAACCTTTTTCTCGACCTGGAACCGAAAGTAACCCCCTGGTTTGACAAAGGTGCCAACGAGCAAGGCTTACTCGGTTTGGCAATGCATCCAGACTTCAAGAAGAACGGTGAGTTCTTCGTATGCTATACCAAAAGAGAAGATGATAGCTCGATTGTTTCGCGGTTTCGCGTTTCAAAAACAGATCCAAACAAAGCTGATCCAGCTTCCGAAGAGATCTTGCTTACCGTCGCTCAACCCTACAAGAACCACAACGGCGGTTCGATCGAGTTCGGGCCAGACGGATACCTGTATGTAAGCTTTGGCGATGGCGGTTTACGGAACGATCCTAATGCAAACGGCCAAAACCGATCCCAGTTGCTTGCCTCCATCCTGCGTATCGATGTCAATTCGAAAGCCAACGGCCTGAACTATGCGATTCCAGCCGATAATCCTTTTGTTGGAAAGCAAGGCATCCGTCCCGAAATCTTTGCCTATGGGCTTCGAAATCCGTGGCGAATTGCCTTCGACAAGAAGACTGGACGCCTCTGGTGCGGCGATGTTGGGCAGGAGCTATGGGAAGAAGTGAACGTGATCGAAAAAGGCAAGAACTACGGCTGGAGCAATCGTGAAGGCTACCACGCGTTCGGCAATCGCCCCGACGTCGAAGGCGTAGCGAAACCGACGGACCCAGTCTGGGAATACGATCACAGCGTCGGCAAGTCGATCACGGGAGGCCGTGTTTACAACGGTGGTCGACTACCGCAATTGAATGGCAAGTATGTATATGCAGACTATGTTCGTGGAGCCATTTGGGCGCTTACTTATGATGCGAAGTCTGGAAAAGCGACCCGCAATGAGCTGGTGATCGACGGTGGTGTTCCAGTGATGGCCTTCGGCGAAGACCAAAATGGCGAGATCTACTACACGATCAGCAACCCACGCGGCCAGGGTATTTATCGATTGGTTGCCAACGAATAAGATCGATCAAGCAAGAGCCGGAAGCGTAAGCGACGAGCCCGAAACAAAATATCGACCGTAAATGCTGACTTGGGTTTAAGCGAAAAGTAGGTTTCGTTTAGTTCGTCGCTTGTGTAGTTCGTCGCTTGTGTAGTTCGTCGCTT
>JANPLJ010000230.1:0-6037 GCA_031426475.1 Pirellulaceae bacterium
CTCAAGCTCGACGACGAATTCCCAGAGATCTGCGAGGCGATGCTCAATGCGCTTTACCCGCATTACTTAGCACCATTTCCTCCGGCGATGATTATCCAGCTGAATCACAACGCGCCTCAGTCGATGGAATCGCTGGATGGGGTTTCGATCGCGCGTGGCTCACGATTCGAGACCGAGTCGGTTCAAGGCGAACCTTGTCGGTTTCGCACTTGTTTCACAACCAAGGTCTGGCCGCTCGCGATCGAATCGGTGACGTACTCGGTAGCGCCTTTCGCGGCCCCATCGCTTCCAGCGGCGGCAAGCGTTGAAGCAATACTCAAGATTCGGATCAAGGCGGCGTCGACGAAAATTAAGTTGCCGGCTTTGAAACTGAACCAACTGCGAATGTTCGTCAATGGTGATTCGTCCACAGCCGGTAGTCTTTTCGAGAACTTGCTTCGCGATGCGGTTGGAGTTGCGGTTGGGCATGATGATCAGTGGCAGTTTCTTCCCGGGACCGCCCTTCAACCCGCTGGCTTTGCACCCGAAGAGAGCTTGTTGGAACATTCACCACGACAACTTTCCGCCTATCGAATTCTCTCCGAGTTTTTTTCCTTTCCCGAGAAGTTTCGCTTTATCGATATCGACTTTCAGAAAGCCTGGAGTCAATCGAAAGATTCGTCGACAATCGAGATCGTCGTCTATCTTTCGCGTTCCATCGAGAGCCTGTTGCGAGGAGTCGATTCATCTTCGCTGTTGTTAAGTTGCACACCGGCGGTCAATCTATTCTTTCAAAGAGCTGAACCGATTCGACTTAATGAACTCCAAGCCGAGCACTTGGTAGTACCGAATGCTCGTCGTACTCGAACGATGGAAGTGTTATCGATCGACCGAGTCACCGCCCGAACCGCGAAAGGGCAGACTCGTAGCTATTCGCCTTTCTACGCATCTTCGCATGAAGCGAACGATGCTTCGTCGGACGGATATTGGTACGCGTCGCGTCGCGCCGCCCAGCCTTCGGCTGGCGAGACCGATCGAGGCAGCGAGGTTTACATTAACTTGGTCGACTTACAAGGACGCCGGATGTCAGACCAAGACTGGACGCTGGATGTTGAGACGACGTGCCTCAATCGTGATCTGGTAGCACGTTTGCCATCGCGAGATCGCTTGAAATTGACATTTTCGGATGGCGGTGGGCAGATCAAGGCGACTTGCGTCGTGCCACCGACGCCAACGTATCGGATGCTCGATAAAGCTGGGTATCATTGGCGATTGATTTCCCATTTGTCGCTCAATCAGTTATCGTTGGTCGGTGTCGAAGGCGTACAGTCGTTGCGCGAGATCCTGCGTCTCTACAATCCAAGCGATTCTCCGGCGACGCGGAATATCATCGAATCGGTGCAACGAATTGCTTACGATCGCAAGTCGGCGGTTGCAAGAGTTCGCGGTGGGCCGGGGTCCGGGCTTTGCCGCGGTGTCGATATCGATATTTGGTTGGATCCAGACAAGTTGGTGGGCGCGGGGCCTTTCGTATTCGCGCTTGTGTTGGAGCGGTTCTTTGGGCTCTTTGCAACTTTGAATTCATTTACGCGAACGCGCGTCCGGCTTGAGCGAAGTGAAGTGCCATTGTTGGTTGGACAACCTCGAGCTGGCCAAAAGACCTTGCTTTAGCATTATTATTGGACGACTTGTTGCAATGCCTGATAACCCGGAACTTCTAAAAGAACTCGTCGAGCGACTTGCGAAGCAGAGGTCGAATCAGAGTTTTTTTCAAGCGATTCGGTTGCTCTTGCGGGCAAGTCGTACGACACTCGGTCGAGACCTGCGACCTTCGGGTGAAGCCATTCGGTTGCGAGCTGAGGCGTCCGAAGCATTCCCAGCTTCGGAGCTCTCGCGTATCGGGTTCGACGAGCAAGAGAATAGTAAGCCGATCTTGGATGCCAGTTTCTTCGGGCTCTATGGACCGAGCGGAGCATTGCCTCAGCATTATACGCAGTTGGTGATCGACCGAATTCGAAAGAAAGATACCGGAATTCGCGATTTTCTGGACATCTTCAATCATCGACTGTTGTCGCTTTTTTATCGAGCTTGGGAAAAGCACCATTTCCCAGTTGCTTACGAGACCGCTCATCAAGCGAACGTTCCGGATCTAGTTACCGAATGTTTGATGAGCTTAGTTGGCTTCGGCAATCCGGGAGTACGAGACCGTTTGCAGATTTCCGATAAAGCGTGGCTTCACTACGCCGGACTCAAAGCCCTTTCGGGACCGCGTCCCGATGCTCTCCAGGGAATGATCTCGCATCATTTCAAGATCCCAGCGTTAGTACAGTCGTTCCAGGGAGAATGGCTGCGAATTCCTGTCGAAGAACAAACGAGGCTTGGATCGGCAAGACTTGGCGAAACCAAAAATAACGCTTTGGGTGTCGAGGCGGTCGCGGGCCAACGAACATGGGCAGTCGAACATCGCTTTCGGATCGAGTTGGGCCCGTTGCGACTAGACCAGTTCAATTGCTTCATCCCCAACGGAGCCTTGCTCGAACCCCTTGCTCAGCTTGTGCGAACCTATGTCGGTCCTCAATTCGATTTCGATGTGCAAGTGATCCTGCATCCATTGGACGTTCCTGGAACAACCTTGGGAGGTGCGTCGAGCAGTCGTTTGGGATGGAACACGTGGTTGGGAAACTGGCGGTCGGCGTCCAGCGCGAAAGATGCCCTATTCGAGGCCGAAGGAAAGCCTCGTTGAAGGAGGAGTCATGGGGTGTTCGAATGTTGGGGTGTTGGCGGGACGGCTTCGCTCTCATCCCGTTGGTCCTTTTCGTCCCTTTGTTCCCATCCCCCAACCATTCTTGGCACTCCACCAGTCCACTCCAAAATCTTCCCCACCTCCAGCGAAGGTCCTTGCTTTCGGATAATCTTTAGAAATTCAAACTTGCTTTGTAAATCACTTCTGGAAAGGAGCTCCCAATGATCCAGCTCAATTTAAAGAAACTTATCGATAAGCTGAATCCTTCCTGTCGTCGTTCGCTTGAAGCGGCAGCTGGCTTGTGCCTGTCGCGAACGACCTACAACGTCGAGATTGAGCATGGGCTAGCCAAGCTTTTGGAATCGACCAATCTCGTTATTCATGCGATGTTGTCGTATTTTGAGATCGATGCCGCTCGATTGCAATTTGAACTGACGCGAGCGATCGATCGATTTAAAACGGGCAATGCGAAGCCGCCAGCGTTGAGTCCTGATATCGTCGAATGGGTCCGAGCAGCCTTGCTGTTTGCGACCGTCGACTGCGATAGTCCACGACTTCGAAGCGGTCACCTGTTATATGCGTTGCTCGCCACCGAATCGCTCTCACGTTCAGCGATCAGCAGTTTACCGATCTTAGAAAAAATCTCGCTCGAGATGCTCAAACGCGATCTGCAGACAATTACTGCCGATACAGAAGAAGCTCGCGAGATGGCGGTGGCCGATGCAGGAAGTGCTTCTCGCGAAGGAAGTCCGATACAAGGCCCTTCCGGCGGGCGAACGCCATCGCTCGATCAATTTACGATCGACCTTACCAAACGGGCTCGCGATGGCAAGATCGATCCAGTCTTGGGGCGAGACAATGAAATTCGTCAGATGATCGATATCCTTACCCGACGTCGACAAAACAATCCGATTTTGACTGGCGAAGCGGGGGTCGGTAAGACGGCCGTTGTCGAAGGCTTTGCATTGCGCATCGCGTCGGGCGATGTACCACCGTCCTTGAAAGAGGTCGCGGTTCGAACTTTGGACCTGGGATTGCTGCAAGCGGGAGCTGGCGTCAAAGGTGAATTTGAGAATCGATTGAAATCGGTCATCGAAGAAGTCAAAGCGTCGCCCAAACCGATTATTTTGTTTATCGACGAAGCGCATACGATGATCGGTGCCGGTGGTGCGGCGGGGCAGGGGGATGCGGCCAACCTTCTCAAGCCAGCGTTGGCCCGCGGTGAACTGCGAACGATCGCTGCAACGACATGGGCTGAATACAAGAAGTATTTCGAAAAGGACGCGGCTTTAGCGAGAAGATTCCAGGTTGTCAAAATCGAAGAGCCTGCCGAATCCGTCGCGATTGCGATGATTCGAGGACTGACGGCCACCTTGGAAAAGCATCATGGTGTGCGAATTCTCAACGATGCGATTATCGACGCTGTCAAATTATCGAGCCGATATATCAGTGGTCGACAGCTGCCTGACAAAGCGGTTAGCCTGATCGATACAACGTGTGCCCGCATTGGACTGAGTCAAGCGACGACACCTCCTGCGGTGGAAGATGCGAAGCGCCGAATCGAACAACTGAAAGTGGCTAGTGAAATCCTCCAACGCGAAGAACTCACGGGGAGCGACCATACCACGCGAATCGCAGAATTGGGTGTCGAGCATGCAGGTGTTGAAACCGAGCTTGCGGCGATGCATATTCGATGGGAACAAGAAAAGCAGCTTGTCAACGATATCCACGCGCTAACGGAGAAACTCGTTGCAGCCGAGCAACCGGTAGGTGCTTCGAACACAGCGACGCCTGCAACAACTTCGACTGCCACTCCGTCGAAGACAACGGAAGCACCAGCCACACCAGCGCCGGTTCTATTGACTCCCGAGCAGCGGGCCGATCTGAAGAATCAGCTCAAAGCAAAAGAGACCGAGTTGCGTGCGCTGCAGGGTGAACAACCATTGGTGCATCCGTGCGTCGATAAAAATGCCGTCGCGGAAACGGTCGCGGCTTGGACGGGTATCCCCGTCGGAAGAATGGTGGCCAATGAAATTGAAACGGTCTTGAAGCTCAAAGAGCACATGGAGAAACAGATCGTTGGCCAATCGCACGCCCTGGAACGTATCGCCCAGTCGATTCGAACTTCGCGAGCCCAGCTTTCCGATCCACGCTGTCCGATCGGTGTCTTCTTGTTGGCCGGTACCAGCGGTGTCGGAAAGACCGAGACGGCGATCACCTTAGCGCAATTGCTCTACGGTGGCGAGCAAAACATGACGGTTATCAACATGTCGGAATTTAAAGAGGAGCATAAAGTTTCCTTGTTGATGGGTTCGCCCCCGGGCTATGTCGGCTACGGTGAAGGCGGCGTGTTGACCGAAGCCGTCCGGAGAAAACCCTACAGCGTTGTGCTGCTCGATGAAATGGAGAAAGCCCACCCAGGCGTGCAAGATATTTTTTATCAAGTGTTCGACAAGGGCCAGATGAAGGATGGCGAAGGCCGAGACATCGACTTCAAAAACACCGTGATCTTGATGACGTCGAATGCTGGCTCGGATCTCATCAAGAGCTTATGTGCGGACCCAGACACGGCACCCGAACCAGACGCCTTTATTCAAGCCCTGTTTCCTGAGCTGTTAAAAACCTTCAAACCGGCTTTCCTCGGGCGTGTTTCGGTTATCCCGTACTATCCATTGAGCGATGAAGTTCTGAAGAAGATTGTTCGTCTCAAACTTGGCAAGATCGGAGCTCGGTTTCACGAGAACTACAATGCGAAATTCGAGTATTCGCCGGACCTGGTCGATTTGATCGCGTCCCGCTGTACCGAGGTCGATACCGGCGCTCGAAACGTGGATCACATCCTGACCCGAAGCCTGTTGCCCGAGTTGTCGTCCGAAGTTTTAGCCAGATTAGCTCAAGGCAAGGAGATTCGCGAGGTAAAGGTTTCGGCCAATACATCTGGCGATTTCGTTTACGAAATCAACGAATAGGAGCACACCGCCATCTTTCGACCGAATGCGCTGACGTTAGAGACTCGCAACTAGATAGCCTTTCAGTCATCGCCTTGGTTCAAGCAATGGGTCTCTTGCTGACAGCGCTCGCAAAGAGCGTTGCAGGCGAACGCGTAGGGGAATACAGCCAAGATTACCAACCACACCAAGAAACCTAACCCTAAACTTAAACTTAAACTTTCCTAACTTCGCGAGATTCGTGATGCCATCAACGCTGCGAAACACCGTAATATATGTTACTCGGAGTTTGCGGACTGTGGGTTACACCCATTTGGGAGTGGAGTTGCGGGTTATATGTACGAATTTGACGAAGATACGAAGATAG
>JANPLJ010000231.1:0-6792 GCA_031426475.1 Pirellulaceae bacterium
CATCGCTTGAAAAACCGGCTCGATCTGTTGAAAGGTACGATCTTCGGCTTGCATCTGGACGAGATACGTATAAGGACGAATGGTAAATGCCTTCAGCTGGGATGTCACTAAGAGATCCAAGCAGTAGAAATTGACCTCGGCGCCTCGGCTGTCTTCGATCCCCAGGTTCAATTCCAACGGATTCGACTCGAATTGGTCGTAGTCTTCGTTCATTGCCGGAATCGCTTGTTCCAGGACTTCACGCGGCGCGCAGTTCCACGGGTACCGAATAAGCGAGAAAAACGCGGCATCGGGGCTTTCAATGGTAAAGCCAATGGGGCCATCATCTCCCGTGTCTTCCGTGAACCTCCAGTTTTCTGGATAGATGCATTCTAAGTCTAGGCCGCGATAGTTTGCAGGCATAAGAACCGTTGGCGAGTAAGTGAAGGAAAACAGGGATCTCCCATTTTAACCATCTTCCCGACGGAGTCGTAGGTGGTTGAGATCGAGTTTGAAATTCAATTCTGATGCGACACCGGAAATCCAAACTCCCTAGATTATCTTGCGTAGGAGCAAAAGAACTTGGTACCTGTCACGAAAAATGATGGCGAATCTCTTCCGGGAGCGGCATGAGTTCAATTCATTCTCGACTAAATTTGAGTAGGCTTATTCTGGGACTTTTCGTACTCGGGGTAGGCCAGGGGACTTTCGTTGGCTGTAGGACTTTACGAGCCACGCTTCCCGATGGTCGTCTAGTCAAAGCGAGACAGCTATCGTTGCGAGGTGCCGATTTGCTGAGACGATCAAGGTTTCAAGATGCTCAGACACTTTTTGACGAAGCGATTCGGAGCTGTCCCACCGACGAGCGGGCGCATTGGGGAATTGCGACAACGCTTTGGGAAAACGAAAAACGCCCAGAAGCGATCTCTCACATGCGTGAAGCCGTCCGGCTATCCGGAAGCAATCCAGAGTTCATGATCCGTCTAGGGGAAATGTACCTTGCCGAAGGTGATGCGGCAGGCGCGGCGGCGCAAGCCGAGCAAGTTCTCCTAAGCCACCGTGATCGGGCCGATGCATGGGCACTCATTGGCGACAGCCAAGCTCGATTGAATCAACCTTTGGAAGCAATCGAAAGCTATCACCGAGCATTGCTCATCCAACCTGATTATCCACAAGTCCAGCTATCGGTGGCAGAACTCTATCGTCACGCAGGGCGACCTAACCGTTCGCTTGCGACGCTCGATCGAATGGTGGATATGCAGCCGACTTCGTGCGTTCTTGGCGAGACACAGCTCATGCGCGCTCTCGCGTTGATCGATTTACAACGCCGCGACGAAGCTGTACTGGCACTTAAATCGATTGGTGAAGGACTTCCGCTCGACAAACCGGACCGCCATTTAGATCTCGTCAATGCACAGTATCAGCTTGGCGAACTTGTCGAAGCCCGAATCTCGCTGGGCCGTTTCAAGCAGCTATTCCCCAACCATTCGAGTGTGGACCAATTGCAGTCCCAGCTCGACGACTCATTTACATACCTTGCCGAACAGAACTCAGGCCCGCAATCGCTGAGATAATACTTCCAACAAACGCTTCATCCAACTTCCATCGAACCGGTCGTGTTGCTTGAACGACTCTTGGGGACTAGGATGATTCTCGATCGCCGACTTTTTGGGGGCGAGAGAATCGTATCGATGCGTAAGGACACTCTAACGTATGCAAGTCTCGGTTGAGCTGTTTGGAATTCCGCGTGCTCGAGCCGGCGTGGCTCAGGCGGTGGTCAACGGTTCAACGCTGGGAGATGTGTTGCTGAATCTTGCGATGCGTTTTCCCAAGCTGGGCGAGGCTTGCATGGATGGTCGCAACTTGAAACCAGGATACATTGCAAACTTGCGAGGCGAACGATTCGTGTCAGATCCCGCGACTGACTTAATGGATGGTGATGCAATCTTATTGATGTCTCTGGATGCTGGAGGATGACGCAACCAACACCAGGCTACCATGGCCGCTACCTTCGCATCGATCTTTCGACCGGGCGTTTTGCATCCGTTTCGATCGAGCCTAGTTTGCTTCGAATGTACATCGGCGGAAGTGGTCTGGGGGTAGCTCTGTTGTTGCAAGAAGGTGCTGCGACTGCCGATCCGCTTGCTCCAGAAGCCTTGTTAGCGATTGTCTTCAGTCCGCTGGTGGGCAGTCCGTTAACGACGTCGGCCAAGTTTGCTGTGGTGTGCAAAAGCCCGCTTACCCAACGCATCAATGATTCGTTAGCGAGCAGCGGTTTCGCGTTGGCTGGAAAGAAGACAGGCTACGATGCGATCATGCTGGTAGGTCGCGCTGAACAATTGTCTGTATTGGTCATTGACGACGGGCAAGTTCGACTTGAACCAGCGATAGACTTTGCGGGGCTTTCCAATACGCAAACTCAAAATATGCTTCGAAGTCGATTCGGAAGCGATTATCAAACCGCAACGATTGGACCGGCCGGCGAACGACTGGTTCGGTATGCGACGATTTCACATGATGGCCGACACGCTGGTCGCGGTGGAAGTGGTGCAGCGCTTGGTTCGAAGAATATCAAAGGAATTGCAGTGCGAGGAACCCAACGAGTTCAATGGGCGGATCCTCCAGGGTTGGTGAGTCTTGCGAGAGAGCTGTCGGAAAAATCTTTTGGTCCGGCGACGGCTAAGTATCGCGAGCTTGGTACCGCTTCGAATCTACTAACCTTCAATCGTTTGAACGTATTGCCGACTCGCAATTTTCAACAAGGAAGTTTCGCGGGCGCGGTTGCAATCTCTCCAGAGAAACTCGGTGCCGCGCGTGATCGTACGCGAGCATCCTGTGCTGCATGCACGATTGGTTGCGAGCATCTTTACAGTTTGAAGTCGGGGGAAGGCTCAGTTCGGCTAGAGTATGAGAGTCTTTTTGCACTTGGCCCACTTTGCGGTGTCGACGATCCTGAAATCGTCCTCGAGGCGTCTCGTCGATGCGATGAGGCAGGACTCGATACGATCAGTGCTGGTGGTACGATCGGCTTTGCGATGGAATGCGCCGAGCGAGGGCTATTAGACGCTCCATGGTTGCGATTCGGAGACGGGAACGCTTTGCTGAAGGCATTGGAACTAGTCATCAGCGGGGAAGGCATCGGTCGACTGCTTGCGATGGGCAGCCGTCGTATGTCGAACGAGATTGGGCATGACTCGATCCAATTCGCGCCGCAGGTAAAAGGGCTCGAACTTCCAGGATATGATCCAAGAGGTTTGCAGATGATGGCGTTGGGATTCGCAGTCGGGGCGCGGGGAGCTGACCACAATCGATCTGGAGCATACGAGGTCGACTTTTCGGCGGCGGTGGACCGTCGGAACGTCGGCCCCGAGTCCGTTCATCTTGCCGTTGAGACCGAAAACAAGGCGGCCATCATGGATTCGCTGATCTTGTGCAAGTTTTTACGTGGCGTTTTCCTCGATTTCTATGAAGAGTCGGCAGCTATCCTGCGACGGGTTACCGGCTGGGATATGACGGCGAACGAACTTCGCGAGGCAGCGAAGCGGATCGTCACGGCGAAGAAACGTTTCAACATCCTTGCCGGATGGACTCCTGCCGAAGACACTTTACCAGAGCGAATGCTTCAAAAAGCGATCCCCGAAGATGCTCTTTCAATTCTCTCGTCGGATCGTTTAGGAGCTTTGATTAAAGCGTACAATCTAGCTCGTGGTTGGAGCGAAGACGGATGGTTACCGGGAACGAACACGAATGACTGAAACATTTACACTAATTCCTGGCCGAACCACCGAACAAGGATGCGGTGTCAGCGAAGGCAAGTTTCAAGAAAAATACCAGACAGCTATCAACTCGCTTCAGGTGGCCCCAGGCGATATGGCGAGACTCGGGCTATCGGAAGGCGATCGCGTGCGTCTAACCGGCGAAGAAGGTCAGACGGTCGAGGTTTGCATTACGACAGCAAAAAAAGATGAGTTGCCCGAAGGTCTTTTGTTTATCGCGTACGGAGATATTTCTAGCCGCATGATGACCGGCGACACACATGGATCTGGTATGCCAACCAGCAAAGGAATGGAAGTAACGATGGAGCTAGTTAAGAAAGCTGGGAGTAACGATTCATGACGAGCGCTTCAACCCAAGTTCATGCGCCGACTCCGACGATTCCGGGTGAACTCAAAATCATTCAAGACGCCACATGCACGTTTTGCGGTTGCGTCTGCGACGACATTGAATTGTCCGTCAAGGATGATCATATCATCGAAGCGAAACGCGCTTGCGTCTTGGGCAAGTCATGGTTCTTGAACCATAGTGTGGAGGATCGACCAAGTTGCACGATCGAAGGCAAACCGGCAACTCTCGAGGAAGGCTATGACCGAGCGGCCCGAATCTTGACCAGTGGCAAGTACCCAATCATTTATGGTCTCAGCGATTCACCGTGTGAAGCTCAACGCGTTGCAGTCAGTATCGCCGACTGGATCAAAGGCACGATCGACACAACAACCAGTGTTTGTCATGGGCCATCTGGAATGGCATTTCAGGGAGTGGGTGAAGTGACTTGCTCGCTCGGTGAAGTAGCGAACCGTGGCGACATGATCATGTTCTGGGGATCGAACCCGGCGGAAAGCCACCCGCGGCATTTCACGAAGTATAGCTTGATGCCCAAAGGAATGTTTCTTCCGAACGGACGTAAAGATCGAACTTGTGTACTTGTCGATGTTCGGAAGACGAAGAGTGCGAAGGCGGCCGACATCTTTATTCAGATTAAGCCCAAAAGAGACTTCGAAGCCCTTTGGACTTTGCGTGCACTCGCCAAAGGCATCGAACTGGATCCAGTCGTGGTACTTCGCGAAACAGGAGTTGAGTTCGCGGTGTGGAGCGATTTGATGGATCGCATGAAAGCTTGCAAGTTCGGAGTCATCTTCTTCGGTATGGGCTTGACGATGACTCGAGGTAAACACGTCAATAGCGAAGCTTTGTTAGCCCTGACTCGCGATATGAATGCGTTCACTCGCTTTGTCGCTAAACCGAATCGAGGGCACGGCAATGTAACAGGTGCCGACAACGTCGTATCTTGGCGGACAGGGTATCCCTTCGGCGTCAACCATGCTCGCGGTTATCCGCGTTTTAATCCAGGCGAATATACGACTTCCGATACCCTCGCCAATCGGGAAGCCGATAGTGGGATGACGATTGCCTGCGACCCAATGGCCAATTTCTCGCAACCGGCCCGCGAGCACCTGGCATCGATTCCTTTTATTGCTCTCGATACCAAAGAAACACCGACAACTCGCGCTGCGACCGTGGCGTTCGCAGTCGCCACGTACGGGATCAACACCGGAGGAACCGTCTATCGAATGGACGACGTGCCGATACCGCTGCGTCCTGCGTTCGCGTCGCCTCACCCAAGTGATTACGACGTACTGACGCAGATTGAAGGTCGAGTTAAGAAAATACTGGGGATCACAGGTTAAGTGCGAACGATGCCCTCACTTGAATACACAAAAATCGCACAGGGTCTCGTCTACGATCCGCTGAATGGCGTCGATGGCGAAGTTCGAGATCTTTGGATACTTGATGGCCGCATCGTCGATGCACCGACCGATTCTTCGATTCGACCGTCACGGACGATCGACGCGAATGGATTAGTTGTCATGCCTGGCGGAATCGATATGCATTGCCATATCGCTGGTCCCAAGGTCAATGTCGCTCGAAAGATGCGACCCGAAGAAAAGCGTCGTGGCGAGCAAATGCCCAGTACCAAGATCACGCATAGCGGCACCATGGGCAGTGTTCCAAGTACGTTTGCGACCGGCTACAAATACGCTGCGCTTGGGTATACCACAGCATTCGATGCAGCTATCCCGCCGCTCGGAGCTCGACACGCTCATGAAGAGTTTGAAGACACACCCTGCATCGACAAGGGTTTTTATGTCCTGATGGGCAACAATCACTATGTGATGCAGTCGTTGATGCGGAATGAGCCACAGAAACTGAAAGCATTCGTCGCGTGGCTGTTGAACACCACCAAGGGATTTGCTCCCAAGCTAGTCAATCCCGGCGGGGTCGAAGTCTGGAAGTCGAAGCAAGCCGGCAACGTAAGCGGACTGGATACCCAGGTCGATCACTTCGGTGTGACACCGCGGCAGATCATCGGCGGAGTCGCACGCGCGGCGGCGGAGCTCGGACTGCCTCACCCGGTTCATATTCATTGCAACAACCTAGGAATGCCTGGCAACTGGGATACCACGCTCGAGACAATGCGAGCCTTGGAAGGTCATCGCGGGCATATTACCCACATCCAGTTCCATAGCTATGGCGGCGGCAATGGCGATGAAAACACGTTCAATAGTAAGGTGATTCCGTTAGCCGAATACGTGAATGCGAATCCCAATATCACCATCGACGTGGGGCAAGTACTGTTCGGTGAAACGACTAGCATGACCGGCGACGGCCCGCTCGGCTATTTTCTTTCGAAAGTCTACGGTGGCAAATGGTTCAGCAGCGACACGGAAATGGAATCGGGCTGCGGAATTACTCCGATTAAATATCGCAACAAGTCCTTGGTTCATTCGTTGCAGTGGGCGATCGGCCTGGAATGGTATCTCTTGGTGAATGATCCATGGCGAGTGGTGATGAGTACCGATCATCCCAATGGCGGTTCATTCCTGGCGTACCCGCAGATTATTCGGTTCCTGATGGATCGAACTTACCGCCGGGATGTCTTAAAGACTTGTCCGCCGGAGATTCGACAGCGATCGACGCTATGGGAAATAGAACGCGAGTATACGCTAAACGAGATCGCAATCATCACGCGTGCCG
>JANPLJ010000232.1:0-3209 GCA_031426475.1 Pirellulaceae bacterium
TGATCGTAACTTCACAGCGCGGAAGCCTCTCGTCAAAGATGTTTGAAAGTCAATTTTTACGAACGTTGGGAAAATACAGTTATGCCATGTATATCTTTCAAAGTCCGGTTATCCCTTTGTTCACTGGGTATTTTTCTATCGAAGGTATCGAGGCAACGGGATTCAATCGATTTGTAGCAACGGCAATCTACACGATTTTGATGTTCGCGATTACGTTTATACTTGCCGTCCTCAGTTGGAATTTGCTTGAGAAACATTGCCTCAAACTGCGGAGATAGTAGTTTCGATAGGATTGGTCGAATAATGAGATACTACTTGCTTGGCGACACGCCGATTTAGTTCGAACGCTTAAAGATTCGTAGTTCGAATCCACTTATCGACTTCCTCGCGATCTGCAGCGCCAATCATGGTGAATTGTCGCTCGCCTTTTCTCCAACTCACGGCCAGATTGCCAGCCATTTCGACGATCCGGCATTCGACTCCGGCACATCTTTCGACTTTTGATGACTTCTCTCCGAACCACAACGGTTGCTCGTCCTTGTGTTCAAAGACTATTAGCGAAGAACCATTTTCTCGTTGGCAGATACTTGCGACGCACTTGCAGCAAGGCATATCCAGTACGTGCGTCGAAACTAGTTTGAATCCGCTCGGAACCGATTTCGAAGCTGAAGGCTTATATCCCAGATACTTAATCGTCTCGATATCCGACAATTGCTTGCCGTGATATTTCTCGACCAGCCCTCCGAGGGCTTTGGCCGGATCTGTCGAAGCGAATTCAATCACAGGCTGAAAATCGACTGCTAGCGACGAATGATTGCGAGCGATATGGTCCGCGTCTTCTATATTTATTTGACTCATCCATGCGATTCCGCCGACGGCGAGAAGCACAGAAGCAGCAATCGCAAAACCAGACAGGCGTGAAATATGCCACGCTTCGCCGGGCGACCTTACGTGATTCAGACGACTCTCAATCGAAGACCACATTGAATCGATATCGACTGGTGCCTCAGAATTCCGCAATTCTTCTCCAAGTCGCTCAAAAGCCCGAAGTTCTTCACGGCAATGTTCGCAGTTCGAGATGTGCTCGTGGACGTCGGCCTGCTCAATCGAATCGAGCTCTCCATCCAAATAGGCGGACAGCTTGGAAGCAGCAACTTGACAATTCATTACGATCCTTCCCAGCCTAATCGTAAAAGTGCGGTCCTAAAATCGCGTCGAGCCTTGTTCAAGCGTGAACCAACCGTTCCTTCGGGAATTCCTAAGATATCCGATATCTGCTGATAACCGAACCCCTCAACCTCTTTCATGTGCAACAAGGCTCGTTGTTCGGCGGGTAATTCGCTCATGGCCGTACTGACGACCTCAACGTTTGCTTGAAATGCATCAACACATGGTACCGACGAAACGCGAGGAGCGACTTCGGAGTATTTCTGAATCCGAATTCGTTCGCGGCCAGATTTTCGCAAAAACTGAAGAGCTTGATTGGTGGCCATACGATGAATCCAAGTCTCGAACGACGATTCAAAACGGAACTGTTCTAGTTTAGAGAAAAGCGTCACAAAAAGCTCTTGAGTCACATCGTCCGCTTGGTCAGGTCCAACGATTGAACGGGCGATGCGAAAGACTTGAGGAACCGTCGATTGGTAGATTCTTTTCTGCGCGTCGCGGTCTCCACGAATCGCATCTTCAATCCATCCGTTTAATTCTGGCACTGGCACCCTTTCGGGCGTAGATATAGAGTTAGATGACACGGTAGTTCATATCCTTCAATCAAAGCAGTGTTTTTTTCAAAATCTGCCTAGGGTTTCAGAACAACCTAGGCGGTTTGCTTGACGAGCTGCTCATTGAGCACTGTCGGGACTAACGTGGGATTCGCCATTTCTCGCATCCAAGCGCATCTGGCTCGAACGTCACCGCCGGTATTTGAAGTTCTCCCGGCAGTATTTCGGAGATGGCATAGACGCCAATCGGGCGAATCAAAGTCTCCAGATACAGGCAAGAGATTGCCAAGAGGGATAACTTGAGTGCGGCCTACACTCCTCTATAGGAACTGCACCCGAGCTTTCGACGCATCGTCCAAGGCGGCATGAAATAAGTTCTAAATACGGCTCAAAATCTCGTGAAGCCTTCTGGTCGATCGGCGCGGCACGCTCTGATGTGGCCGTGATCGCTTGACCGATGCAATTACAGCCACTCGGCCCACGCAGGGTTAGTCCATCGCCTTGAGGCGTCGATGAGGAACGAACTGCGAGCTCGCCCGAGCAACGCGGACATTTAGTGCCATTGGGCCGACCAACCGAAGCCTTCGAAGCAACGGAATCGGCAACTCCGAGTATCGAAACCGCGTCGTTTGCGAGTTGACCAAGAATCCTGCTGGAGCAACAACAAGACCTACCGCCCAAAATCTGGCCAGCAAAAACCGCAAGCAATAGTAGGATTGAAATCGATGTTCTAAGCATTTTTTAACGTAAATTCTGGAGTACAGCCTGTTAGATGCTCCTGCAACGCCGATCCTTCACGCGAAAATACTATTCAACATTTCTGAAGGAACGTTGAGTCTATTGACGTCTGCGCGAGCAAAGTGCTTCTCATATTCTTATAGTTATAAGGATATAGGAGGGAATCATGAGAAGCAAAGGTACAGCGGAAGAGTTGGAAGCGAGGCGGAAACGAGCAATTGATCTTTTGCAAAAGGGTTGGTCACCCCAGGATATTGCCGATGCCTTGGGCGTCGTAAGGAAAACCGTATACGCCTGGAAGGCCAAGTGGAAGGAAGGTGGTAAAAGGGCTTTGGCTGCCGTTCCTCAACATGTCCCAACTTGCCGAATGAGTGTTGAGCAGCAACGTGAATTGGGTGCCATATTGATGCAGGGGGCGATGGCGTTTGGGTACCCAACGGATCTTTGGACGACAGCTCGCGTCGCTGAAGTGGTCAAGAAGCGGTTCAAGATCGATTACAATCCGGACCACTTAGGGCGATTGCTTCATACGTTGGGTTACTCGTGCCAGAAACCAATCAAGCGAGCCAAGGAACAAGACGAAGCGGCCGTCAAGCGTTGGCGGCAACGAGATTGGCCTCGTATAAAAAAGGGCTCAAAAACAGCAAGCTAGCATTGTATTTATCGATGAATCGGGCTTCATGCTACAACCTTTGGTTCGAAGAACTTGGTGTCGACGCGGAAAGCCATGTGTGTTGAAGGCGTGGGATC
>JANPLJ010000233.1:0-1660 GCA_031426475.1 Pirellulaceae bacterium
CTGTCACCTATCCGAAGCAGTACAGCGCGTCGGCGTGGCCTTACATCGGACCTTTTTATCCTTACCCCCAAGTTCCACTAGGATGGCGAAAAGTCGCTCTCGAATGGGATGACGGGCTATGGTACCTCGACTTTACTAGCAAGTAGTCGTCGAACAAAGGCTCACTTTCAAGCGACTGCGAAAAATCCTTCACCCCAGGATAGCATTTCTTGAACTCGCTCTAAAAGCCCTGCAAACTCATTTCGAGTTCGCAGGGCTTTTTTTGTTGCCTACAATAGTGGAACATTTCCGATTCGTCCCCACCGAGCGACCGAGAGCAATTCATGCAAAGCTACTTCTTTTACCTGACACGGAATCTCTGTTTTTCAGGGATGCTCTTTTTCGCTCTTCAAGCTTCAACAAATGCTCAGGAGCGGATTGCCGTTTCGTCACCTCTCGATAAACCAACTCAATCGGAAAGCGAGACTTCCAAGACGGAAACGGAGGCAACCTTTTTGAGCAAGATTCGGCAGCTTACTTTCGATGGTGTCCGCGCGGGTGAAGGCTACTACAGCGCTGATGGAAAGTGGTTGGTCTTCCAAAGCGAGCGTGATCCCAAGAACCCTTTCTATCAAATCTACTTGATGGATCGCGAAACGGGGGATATCGAACGCGTTTCGCCTGGCCATGGCAAGACGACCTGCGCCTGGGTTCATCCGGACGGTAACCGTGTCATGTACGCATCGACGCAGTTCGATCCCGAGGCGCTCGTCAAGCAACAAGCGGAGCTCGACTTTCGAGCCAGTGGTCAGAAGAAACGTTACTCGTGGGACTATGATCCTACTTACGACTTAGTCGTCTACGACCGCACTGCGAAGACGTACCAGCGATTGACGACGGAAGAAGGCTACGATGCCGAAGGATCCTACTCGCCCGATGGGCAATACATTGCTTTCGCATCGAATCGCCGAGCTTATTCCGGCCAGCTAACGCCGCACGAGCAAGAGTTGTTCAAAACCGATCCAGCTTCGGCACTCGATCTTTACGTCATGCGTTCCGATGGAAGCGATGTGCGGCGCATTACCGATGTGGTCGGATATGATGGTGGTCCGTTTTTCTCTCCTGATGGACAGCGAATTTGCTGGCGGCGATTTTCAGAGGATGGCGCTCGCGCAGAGATCTACACCGCCAAGCTGGACGGTTCTGATGCACGATGCTTGACGCATTTAAACGCAATGAGTTGGGCACCGTATTTCCATCCCTCCGGTGATTACTTAATCTTCGCGACGAATCTTCAGGGTTTCGCAAATTTTGAGCTGTACGCGGTCGACGCTGCTGGATCGCAAACTCCTGTTCGTATTACTACCACCGATGGCTTTGATGGTTTGCCAGTCTTTACGCCCGATGGCAAGTCGTTGACTTGGACTTCCACTCGCACGAGTGAAAAGTCGTCACAGCTGTTCACCGCCGAATGGAATGACAGCGCCGTGCGGAAGGCATTGAAAATCGATAACGCTTCAACTGGATCGCCGCTGACGATGCAGGCGAGTTCCAATTCTGCTGACGCGAAGTCCATCGCGAAGAATAATCTCGCCGCCACGTCGGGGGACTTCAATGCGAGCGACGTCGGGCGACATGTTGACTATCTCTGTCGCCCGGAATTGGGAGGACGACTAACGGG
>JANPLJ010000234.1:0-5045 GCA_031426475.1 Pirellulaceae bacterium
GGGACAGTCGAACTAGTTCGATGGCCGCTCCTGTGATTGGACTGCACGTTGGTCGTCCTGCAAAATACGCATGCCTTGTGTATCCAGGTCGTCGTATTGTCCTGTCTTAATACAACGGATACATGCGAACAGCCCGACGGCACCCAGCAGCAACGCGATTGGAAGCGTGACAAAAAGAACGCTCATAGCCGGCTTTCCTTTGGAAAGGTCTTTCCTGTGACGGCCAATGCCAGCACCGTTAAGCCGCTGATCGGCATGAATATCGCCGCAATCAACGGATGTATCCAGCCCAACAGCGCAAGCGTAATCGTAAACGTATTGTAAAGCAGCGATACACCAAAGCAGCGACGGATCGTCTGGACGCTCGAATCGGACGCTCTCATAAGACTCTCGATCGAGGCGAGCCGATTGTTTGCTATATAGACGGGAGCGGCCCGAAGTCCCATATCGCTACCACCGCGAACCGCGATTCCAACATCAGCAACCGCTAGGGCCGCAGCGTCGTTCATTCCATCACCGACAAAGACCACGCTCCCTTGCGTATCACTCGATGAAGCTTGGATGGTCGATACTTTCTGTTCAGGACTACAATCCCCCAGGCACTGGTAAAAGCCAATTCCAGTCTTGGTGAGTTGATTTGCCCAATAGTCCACAACTTCCTGCCGATCACCCGAAAGAATTCCGATCTTCCAGCCACGCGATTGAAGTCGACGGATTGTCTGGATTGCATCAGGACGCAAATAATCACCGACGGCCCCCATGCCTTCAACACATCCGTCGACAGCAACCCATATCGGCGTGCGACCATCCGACGCAATCGATTTTTGACGATCCGACCACGATTTATCGATGAAGATATTCTGTTGTCGCATCAGCCTTTCAGAGCCTACCAGGATATCGCTTCCATCGATCCGTCCCGAAGCTCCCAATCCCTCCCAGACGCGAATGGAATCTACGGCTTTTGCATCCAGCTCTTCGGCAAGGCGAACATGTTCGCAGATCGCTTTCGCAAGCGGATGGTTGACTTGCGATTCAATCGCCGAAGCGTATTCCAAGCTTCGCTTCGAACCGTGCCACGAATCGACGCGCATTTCGCCCGCAGTCAGGGTCCCGGTCTTGTCGAACCAGATGATTCCAGGTTTAGCGAGTCGTTCCACACATTCGCCGTCTCGTATCCATATCTGATTTCTAGCGGCTCGTCCAATCGTCACCGTGATCACCAACGGAGCTGCCAGCGCAATCGCACATGGACAAGCGATCGTCAAGAGCGCAACGGTATTCAATGTAGCCCTCTCCACGCCGGCGATATAAATCCAAACAGACCACGATCCGACCGCCAAACCGAGAACAACTAGGACGAACCATTGACCGAGCTTGTCGGCACTGCGCACCAGCGGCGTTCGTTCACCGGCCGCACTGCGAACTACCTCTTCGAGTTGGCCCATTCGGCTTTGCTTGCCACACTCCGTCACTCGTATTCGTATCGGTGAATCGATATTGAGCGTCCCACCGATCGTGTGATCACCGACTGAGACCGACTGCGGCTGACTTTCTCCAGTTAACCAAGACACGTTTAAATAGCTATGGCCATCGACAACGATTCCATCAGCGGGGAATGTTTGGCCTGGTTGAACAAGGACGATATCGCCCTTGGCAAGTCTCGCCGTAGCGACGGTCTTAATCGATCCGTCACTTTCGACTCGGTTCGCCAATGTTTGACTCCATCGAAACAACTTTGAAAGCGATAGAGAAGTGCGATATTGCGACCGAAACTGGATGTATCGACCGATTCGCAAGAGCAGAACCAACGACGCCAGCGAATCGAAATAGATGTGGCCTCGTCCCGTTGCCGCTCCCCATATCGATCCGAGCGTTCCAATTCCCAAAGCTAACGCAACCGGGATATCAACATGGGCAGTCCTGGATTGAATCGCTTGTATCGCAGATCGAAAGAAGATGCGCCCCGGGAAAATCGTAGCCAGCACTCCAAGCAGCGTGCCGATCCATCTTAGAAACAAAGTGTGAATCGGCGCCATCCCAGTTGCCTCGCCGGCATACAAAGCGATTCCCATCCACATCGCGTTGGCAGCCAAGAAAGCCGCTGCCGCAATCGCCACCCAATGATCCCTCTGCTGACAGATATAGGAATCCTTGACGGCTTCATCATCATGCATGGGAAGCAAAAGATATCCCAGTCGAGACAATCGCTTGGCAACTTGCGCTGGGCTGGTAACGTCTGCGTCGTAAACCAATCGGATCGAACGATCGTTCATGCGAACTTGAGCCGCATGCACACCGGTCATTGTCGGCTGCATTCGCTCGATCAGCCATGAGCAGGCAGCGCAGTGAAGTCCCTCGACTCCCAAACGTACCTCGACAAGTCCGTCCGCCATCTTGTGAACGGCAACTCCAGCAGCTTCCAAGTCGTTCAGCATATCCACTGCTGCGCGTGTCGATTCGGAACCCATGAACTCTGGATCCGCAAAGGATACACCTGGGCTTGCAGACGACTCACGAAGGGCATAGTAATCGTCCAAGCCCATCTCGTGAATCAGAGAATAGGCCCCCATACATCCATGACAACAAAAAACACGCTCGTCGTTTCGAATGGCCGTCGTCGGTAAACCACAGTGGTCACACGGCACCTCATGCGTCGTCGCCGAAGACTTTGAATCGTCGCGGCGGAACTCCAACTCGAGCTTTTCTTGAATGCGAGTCATGGTTTTGTAGTCGAGGTTCCCATTCTCAATGCGTCCGAATCTGTACTCGTGCAACACGGGAGGGACTCGTCAGCCAACGCATGGATGCTCGCTTGAGTAAGGACTCCGTTCCGATTTTGCGAAACCAACGCATCCAAACTTATCTGAGATCGATGAAAGAACGTATAGACTCCGAAGCCGATCATTAAACAAGCCGCTGCAACTTGAGGCGAGATTTTGGAGATCGCGATGCGCAGTGGCGAAGTTGCGAGGCCTTTACCAGAAATACTTCGACCGCTCGACTCGCTTCCGATCGCCACAAGGGAAAGGAGTGGCAGCGTACCCAGCCAAAACGCGAACATCAACGCGTTTGCTCCGAAAATGCTTCCGGTGCTCATGGCCGCGATCGCAAAAAGATATAACCAACCACATGGCAACCATGTAGTGACCAAGCCGATCACATATGAGCGACTGACGGGAGACGCGGGTTGCATCCGCTTTGCTACCGCGAGAATACTTTGCGTCCAACGCTGCAACCAAGTTGAATGTACAACCGCTCGCGATCGCATTTGAACTATGCTGATCAGTCGCCCAAGTCCCAAAACGACCATGAATACGCCGACGACCTTCGCAGCAGTCTGGCTCATGCCCATCGTATGCCCTGCGCTGTTGACCAATGTGCCTGTCGCACCCGCTAGCGTGCCCAACAAGAGGTACGTCGTAAGGCGTCCCAAATGATAGACAGCAACCTTTGGATACGAGCGGTCTTGGCTGGGCGATTTTGATTTTGTATGTGTTGCCATGATCGCGAACGGCCCGCACATGCCCACGCAGTGGAGCGATCCAATCAGCGAAGCCGAGACGGTTGCGATAAGCAGTTCAAACCAATTCAACATAAATCAGCCCTGGCAAGAGCCTGAAGCGTCAGCGAAGGAGCGTGTGAATCGCTTTTGATGCGGAGAATTATGTATGTTTTGAGGGCATTCATTTCGTTTTTGGTTCGTCGCTTACGCTTCCGGCTCTTGTTTGTGGCAAGAGCTGGGGTGAGGAACTTTTTCCTGGCAGCTCAATGGTCGATTCATATACAAATACTTCGATTGCGGCATCCACTCCGCTCGTTGCTTGATTCTTGGCAATCGTCTCAGGCGTTCTATTCAAGCGAAGGTCGATTTTCCAAAGGCCTGGTCGTCGGCAGTCGATCCGCGCCCGGTATCTCCCCGGTTCGATCTCTTCTATTTTCGAATGCTGCTGCTGTGCGACTCGAGTCAGGTGATAAGCGCTTGCATTGCCAAACGCTTGGTCGACGGTGGATCCGGCCCGATCTTTTATGACAAACTCGAGTGCTTTCCGATCCGGCTCGACAACGGAAACATCGACAGACCAACCCAGTTTTTCGGAATGGATTCGATCCTGATGATGCACCTCCCAGGCAACGGATTTGTCGCCGTAGTCGGGCATCGGCCGAAACGAAGGATCGCCAGCGGCCATCACGATCGCGATCACGGCAATAGTGATATCGAGCGCAAAGAAACACAGGATGACCGTGACCCAAAAGTACTTGGATCGGCGTTCTTGGGAGACTTCTGACATCTGAGTATTCGTCGGCATTATCGTGGTCCCACCAATTGAAAGGATACTTCGCGTCGATTCCCGCTCTCATCTTCCACTCGAATCTTCGCGGAAGTGACTCCGATGCCGGCTGTCTGTTGCGTTGGGAAATGAACTTCCATCGGGGCAAGCGTTGACTGGCCTGGTTCAAGACGCAATTCCGCCTGCGAGCTCCAGTAGGCCGCTCCTCCCTCCGGTTGAATCAACGCGATCGAGTACTTTTGAGCGAACTGCGAGCGATTTACCAAGCGCACTTTAAAATTGTTTTGAGCGGTTCGCGGATCGGTCATCGTATACGGAGCCCCGGGACTTCGCATGAGACGGGCATCCATCGCGAACTTCGTCGACAGAACGTACAAGAAGAGCAAGCTTAGGACAGAGATCAAGACTGGATAAATAATGGTGCGAGGTCTCAGCCAACGTACGGGTTGCCCTTCCATCGCGTTGGCACTGCTGTATCGGATCAACCCCGGTGCAAACCCAACTTGTTCCATCACAGAATCACAGGCGTCAATACACTGAGCGCAGTGGATACACTCCATCTGTAAGCCGTTTCGGATATCGATCCCCGTCGGGCAAACCGCTGTACACCGACCGCAATCGACGCAATCACCCACTGTCGTAGGCAATTTGCGTTTGCCTTTGGCGCGTGGTTCGCCTCGCTTGATATCATAGGTGACGATCAACGATTGACGATCCAGCATGACCGACTGGAATCGGCCATACGGGCAAGCGATC
>JANPLJ010000235.1:0-1994 GCA_031426475.1 Pirellulaceae bacterium
CTAGTTTTCAGCATTTTCATCAGGCCAGGGTTGGGGGGTGAGGGGCTGAATCGCTTGGAAACGCGGCCCCTCAGCCCCGCAAAGCCGGGAGGTCGTCCGATTTACAAATAGCCTGAGTTACGAGCATGATGAGCCTAAGGCACTGGCAAATTTTTTGCGGCGTGGATCGGCTAACGCCTCACGCTCAAAAAGACCAGGAATGGACTGCAATTCAAATCGGACGACCTCCCGGTGGAGATGGGAGATATTCGTATCACTTCGCATCTCACCAAAATACCTATTTCGCATGTCCGCGCATCGTCTTTCCTAATTCGTACTGCTTTAGATGCTCGCCAAGTACCTTCGGATCCGGATTCCCTGGCTCGGGTTTTAACGTCGACAGAACATCCATCGCCTCACGCATCGTACTCACCGCTTCTTCCGTCTTTCCACAAGCGGCCTGTGCTGCGGCAAGCGTATCCAAGTAGATAGCTCGATTCGAAATCGACCGGTTTCGCTCGGCTAATGCAAGTGCTTCTTCCGGATTAAAAACAGCGTCGTCGAAACTCGTTGCCTTTAGCCACGCTAATGCATTCATCGTCGAGGATTGATCGGGCAACGCATCCAGCGACATTTGAAAGAAAAACGCGGCCTCTCGATGAAGCGAAACGTTGTACATCTTGATCGCCAACTGGTTGCAGGCGTACGCAACCTCAGTAGGCTTACGTCCGAGACTCCCCTTGACCAAGGCCTCGCGAGCCGACTCGGCATTCTTCTCGTACAGTAATCGCATGGTACCAATGCGAAACCAGGCATCCCGATGGTCGGGATCACGCTCCACGACTTTCATCATCTCTCGCAACGCCAAAGCCTGTTCGCCCCGCGCTTCGAAATACTCAGACCATGCGAAACGCGACTGAGAATATGTCTGATCCGGTTGTAGTTCCGCCAGTACGAGTAACTCTGAACTTAATTCGGCAGGCGGTCGAAAAACAACAGGCTTCAACCATGATGGCGATGCAGCCCCAGAGACAACGCTTGAGATGAAAGCATCTTCCGGTTCGGATCCAAACGAAAGACCGCGAATCAGACGCGTGTACTCAGATGCGAACGCATCGCTGGCGAAGATCGCAATGTGCGTAACGCTATGCTTCTTGATCAGCTCCAGCGCTTCCTGTTCCGAACGAGCCGCATAAATCTCCGCAGTCGCCTTCAACCCAGCCAGATTCTCCCAGTAAAGCGTCCCGACCCCTCGCATACCGCCGAAATACATCATGTACGTCGTCGTCGTTGGGCCGCTCAATACCACGATATCTTTCTCAGGATTCGATCGCTTAAGCGTGTGCGACAGATCGCGGATGAAAAAGCCAAAAGCTTCCCCCGATCCCAATGTCAGCGGTTTGCGAAGCCCGCTCAGAAACTCGCGAACCGTCGACGTCGGTTGGGCAAAGAAAACGAACAACGCCAAGCAAACACCGACGATCTTTTCCCAAATAGAAAATCGATGTGACTGCCCTGAATGGAACAGACAAGCCAATATCGTTGGGATCGTTGCCAGCCAGAGCCCACTGGCAATTCCAAGCCAACGAACCTGAAACAACCCAAGCACGCTCAACAGTAGCGCGGGCATCATGGTCAAAACCAACATCCCGCGCCAAGAATGCCCCAGCTCACGGAGCATCAATAACCGAACGTTTACGATGAAAAAAACCGGGAATAGGCCGAAATGTATCAGCGTCTGAGATAGCGTCCTATGCTTGAGCCAGACGAAAATCGATTGGAACTCGTGAATGTAGTCTTGATGAAAAGTCCACAGGAAACGATCGAAGATCCAGAAGAATCGTTCGGGAAATGAAACCACCAAGACCGGTAACGCAAGAACACACACGACAGCAATCCACAGTCCGGCGATCTCGCGTTTCCCTTGCGAAAACACCTCGGACTTTGACGCCCCTACAGCGGAACGGCGCAAGCCGTCCGGTAAAGCGTCGCGGAGCTTCGAAGAACCGGACGGC
>JANPLJ010000236.1:0-10480 GCA_031426475.1 Pirellulaceae bacterium
GTCGTCGATTTCTAGCTCCAGTTTTTCCAGATGGAGTCCTCGTCGACCTCGCGACTCATGAAACTCAGAATTTTTTTTCATGTGGATAAGCTGTCAGTTCAGTCTCAGTTCTTGTTCATGCTTGCGGGGTTGCCAAATCGATCCGAATTTACCGGCCGGTATCTTCGCTGTTGCCACGGACATATCAACTTGGCGACGACACCTCTTGAACAACTTATTCAGCATCCATTTGGCCTTGTTTCCTAGTCGCAAGTTTTTACTGCGAAATACTTTAGTCACTTCCCGACCTACGCAAATCTACAGGAAAGGGCCCGCTACTACAAATACTACAGGTTTTTAAATCCTTTAATATAGAGAGGGACACCTAGGTCTGATCGCGAAGCTTTGATTCGACCCGTTTTGCAAGCGGCTCGAGTGCGTTAAAACATGTATCCGAAGCACACAAAACAGGCTACCAGTCGCTGGGACTGGTCAAATTGCGGTAGTCCATCGAAGTGGGCTTGGAGTAAATCATGAAAATCTCGTTTCCTCGTTCCAGTTTTCAAGCTGCTTTTCAAATCGCGGCGGCGGTAACTTCGCCGCGTTCTCCCAAGGATGTTCTGGCAAACGTCAAGATCGATGCCACGGGTGACAAAGCGACGTTGATGGCCACGGATCTTGAAGCTGGAATTCGCATAGAACTGGAAGACGTCGAGATTCAGGCTCCGGGGAAGGCGCTCCTCCCAGTTCTTCGGTTTGGGAATATTTTACGAGAAACGAGCGATGAACGCTTGATTCTTTCAGCATCGGAGAAAGCCCTCGACATCAATGGGCTTCAAAACGAGTTTCATCTGCCTAACATCAATCCAGACTCCTTTCCGACGGTGGCACCTTTCGAGGAACAGGCTTACTTTGAGGTCGAATCGAGGCTTTTTCGGGAACTCGTTAGGCGGACTATTTTTGCGACTGATATCGAAAGCACCCGCTACGCTTTAGGAGGTGTGCTCCTAGAAATGAATGGCGAAGAGATCATCGCCGTAGCGACGGATGGTCGACGTCTCGCCCGAATGCAAGGCGCAGGAAAGCCGGTAGGTGGTTTTCAAAGCTCAACGAGCAATATTATTGTCCCCATCAAGACCCTCAGTCTGATGGAAAAGTCGATCACCGAGAAAGATACGGTTGTCCAAATTGCAGCCCGTCAGAATGACATCCTCGTGCAGACTAAGCGATGTATGATCTATTCGAGACTGGTTGAAGGACGCTATCCGAATTGGAAGCAGGTGATACCGCAGCGAAGTAACTCCAATCACGTCGTATCGGTATGCGGGCTATTTCACGCGGCAGTTCGACAAGCGTCGATCGTGGCGGACCAAGACAGTCGAGGGGTAGAGTTCAGCTTTAGTCCAGGAAACGTCGTGATGCAGGCAGCGACGGCGGATGTCGGCGAGTCACGCGTCGAATTACCTGTGACCTATGACGGTCCCGAAATCAAAATGACACTGAATGGTCAATATGTCGGCGACTTTTTTCGAGTATTGGATAGCGACAGGAGTTTCTCCATCGACATTAGCAGTGATGAAGAACCAGCCGTGTTTTTAACCGATGACGGGTATTTGAATGTCGTGATGCCGATGGCTCGCGATCGATAGTACAGGGTTCTTTTCTTGCCATTTGGGATGCTTGGCCGATGTCGATTCGTCATTTCATGGAAAAACACTAACGGCATTTCAATGCGAGGGAAACGCTCGCAGCCGCAAAGGGGTACGTTGACTTTATCGAGCAAAAGAAAGGAAAAATGTTTGTCGCGATGGCTGGCGCGATGAGCACGGCTGAGATCGGGATCTCGTTGGCTGAAATGATTAGGCAGGATAAAGTCCACGCGATCAGCTGTACCGGAGCCAATCTCGAAGAGGATCTCTTCAATCTATTCGCCCATGACGACTATCGGGTTATTGAAGACTGGCGAGCGCTGAGCGTTCAAGACGAAGTCGATTTGCTCAACCAGGGATACAATCGAGTCACCGATACCTGCATCCCCGAAACGGTAATGAAACACATGCAGAGTCGTTTGTTGAAGTATTGGCAAGAAGCCTGCCAGTCCAACATTGGAAAATATCCATACGAATACATGTACCGCCTTCTGGATGAGCCTGAATTGCAATCCAAGTATCAAATCCCTATCGAACATTCTTGGGTCATGGCGGCCAAGCAAAAGAACCTTCCGATTTTTTCGGCCGGAATCGAAGATAGTACGCTTGGCAATATGTTTGCTGCCAGAGTCATCGACGGGACACTTTCATCGCATAACGCCCTGCGAAGCGGGACAGACCAGATGCAGTTATTGACAGAGTGGTATCGGAAAGCTTCAAAGGATCATCCGATCGGGTTCTTCCAAATCGGTGGCGGCATAGCAGGCGATTTCGCGATCTGTGCCGTCCCGATGCTCATCCAAGATCTCGGCGAGCCGAATGCGCGACGTTGGGCCTATTTCGCTCAAATCAGCGATGCCGTCACGAGCTACGGTGGATACTCGGGAGCTGTTCCCAATGAAAAGATTACGTGGAACAAGCTTACCCCCGAGTCTCCAAAATACATGATCCAAAGCGATGCCACGATCGTGGCACCTTTGATCTTCGCGTATGTTTTGGATCAATAGAGTTCGATTGGAAAGATAGATGAAACTCAATTCGTACTCGGCAGACTTATGTCGATCCGCTATCGGTCGTCAGGAGAGACTTCGCATCGCTGTTCAGAAAATGGCTTGTGGCGCTAGCGTGATCGATTTTGGAGTCCACGTTGCGGGGGGTGTATCAGCAGGCTTGCTTCTCGCGAAAATTTGTTTAGCGGATCGAGCAACCGTTGAATTGATGCCCGCCGATCCTTCGATTTGGACAGGCCCGCAAATCCAAGTCACAACTGACGAGCCCGTCTTGGCTTGCATGGCGTCGCAGTATGCTGGTTGGCCCGTCCAGGCGGAAAAGTTCTTTGCGATGGGATCGGGACCGATGCGGGCAAAGCGAGGTCGTGAGCCTGTCCTTGACGTATTGAAAATCGATGATGAGAGCACAGAAGCGGTCGGTGTTTTAGAATGCGATCAAATTCCCAATGACGCAATCTGTCGGCAAATTGCAGAGGAATGCGGCGTTTCTTGCGATGAACTTACCCTTTGCGTCGCACCGACCCGATCGATCGCAGGAACGATTCAAGTGGTCGCTCGAAGCATTGAAACCAGCATGCACAAGTTGTTCGAGCTAGGTTTTGACTTGCGTCAAGTCATATCAGGGCACGGTTCGGCACCGCTCCCTCCGCCTGCTCGTGATTTCGCTCAAGGAATTGGACGAACCAACGATGCAATCCTATACGGAGGCCGTGTCACATTGTGGGTCGACGAAGAGGATTCACGCATCGATACACTTGGACCGAAAGTTCCAAGTGGTAACTCCAAAGATTGGGGGAGACCCTTTGCCGAGATCTTTCGGGATTACAACCACGATTTTTACAAAGTCGACCCTGGTCTTTTCAGCCCAGCCGAGGTGACTTTTAACAACCTCGGGACGGGGCGTGCAAGAAGTTTTGGATCGTTGCGTCCCGACGTTGTCAAAAACTCATTTGGATTGTCGTAGGTTAGGCATAACCACGAAAACCGCTAGGCTTTGTTTGTAAAGGTCGAATATGAGGTAGCTACGTTCGCCAGAACGTGGAAATCCCATTGAAGCACCACGCTCTGGCGAGCGTAGCTACTTGTTTAGAAACAAAGCCTAGTATTCGCTGGGTCGCCGTGGCATTGGGCGAGGATAGGGTGGAGCTTCCATAGGAGGCAATTCACCATCGTTTTCTTCCTGCCAAAGTCGACGCTCTTCATCGCTTGCGTAATAGCGAAGCCAGCTATCGGTATCGTTATCGTCCAAACAGTGCCAATGGAGATAATTTTTTGGCTGATCGATTTTCTTCTCGTAGCTAGGCAAAATATCCCGCGAAATCAGACAATAGAGTTGTCGATCGCTGAGATGTTCGGTCATTTCGAGGACGATACGCTGTGAAAAAAGCAGCAAGCTCGTCTCATAAAGGATTTGCCGAATTTCTTCGTCCGAGCGATCATCAGGTTTTGGAAGAATCAACTCAGGATGGAACCATTGTCCAATCGGTAACGCAGGTGCCCGTTCCCACGCGAGCATCGACTGTAAGAATTCGTTTTCAGTCGCCAGCGGCATCTGTCGCACTGTCAGCAGGTCGACGGATTCATCAACGTACGGTTCTAGATCATCTCGTAGCTGTGCATTGAGCAGCAACTGATCCACTTCGTCGGCGATAGGTGATGGCAAATGGGACATGCTTAACGAGACCTTACTTCAAAGTCGTTTAGTGCGAGAAGGAACGCAACACATTGACTTTACCCAAGACCGCATTTCGGATCAAAGGTTTTCTCGCATCGAACAGCTGGGAAAATAGCAATTCTTGATCGAGCAAATCGAAGAAGCGTCAAAATCGACACTTTTTAACGCTTCCGCCGTTACAATCGGAACCGGTTCCGAAAAACCTATTGTGGACACGACTATTTTTGTTCAAGTCGCTCGATCTTTTCGAGCCGTCGAGAATGCCTGCCACCTTCAAATTCCGTTGCGAGCCAAATTCGAACGAGGTCTCCGATAGGTCGATCTCCGATCAGATCCCCGGGAAGGCACAAAACGTTGACGTCGTTATGCCGTCGGCACATTTCGGCCATCACTTCGTCTGTGCATGCGGCAGCCCGTACACCTTTGAATTTATTGGCTGCGATGGCCATCCCGATTCCAGTTCCGCAGATCAAAATCCCGCGTTCGGCCCGCCCATCCGAGACGCGGGATGCCACTTCGAGGGCGTAGTCAGGATAGTCGACGGCCTGGTCGCCTTGTGTTCCAAAGTCCAATGTTTGATGGCCATCTGCGTTCAGCAAGGTGATGAGCTTACTCTTGATTTGATAGCCACGATGGTCGCTACCGAGTGCTAATAACATCGGGTTATTTCCTTTCAGGGGACCAAATGGCAAGTATATCTTCGTCTAGCTTTTGAACCCAAGCGTCCAAATACTGATCAATCTTTTTCGCGCAAGCCTGATAAACTTCGACGGGCCCACCAAATGGATCGATAACGTCCATTTGGTCGGGAGCCAGTCCAAAAGTCTTAGTGGCCAAATGAGGCCAACGACTTAGCAAATTTTGGCGATGATTCGAAGTCATCGTCAGAATGAGATCCGCTCGATCCAAAAGGCTTGGATTCGCGGGTTGGCTTTGATGATTTCGAAGGTCTAATCCAATACTATCCATCGCGGCAATCGCGCCGGACGAGGCTGGATCACCGGATCCAGCGGCAACTCCTGCTGAACAAGCAACGATTGGTGCGAATCGGCCATTTTGAAACTTGGAAGGAAACCGAGCCTTCAGCTTGTTATTCAAGATCGCAGCGGCCATCGGCGATCGACATGTATTTCCGGTGCAGACCAAGGCGATCGTGTATTGACTCATGGTTGTCAATTGTTGCTCGCTCATTCGTCCTTCACGTTCGATCACGCAATTCGAGCCGTCGACACGCACGATCGTCGTCTGGCTCGGAACAGATGTTGGCCCGCCATCAATCGCCAATGCGACGCTCGCCGGGACTTGTTGGGCGTCTAACGCCACATCGCCATTCGCATTTCCCATTGCCGGTACCACGAGCATGGGGCCTGCAGATAACCGAACCACTTGTTCTAGCGATTCATGGCGAGGGACGCTTAAAGCCAGATATCGATCTTGTGTGTAAAGTCGCGCTTGGATGCTTTTGTCTAACTGAGTTGTCAAGGATGTTGGATGCCCATTCTTCACAAGAATCTCAAGCGGGCCAGGCCAGCTACGATTTGCTAAGCGAAGCGCTACAGGCGATACGTCGGGCACATAGTCTAAAACTTCGTCCGCCGACCGAGGCAATAGACAGGCTTGAAAATGGCCAGATTGGTTGCCGGCGTTACCGATGCAGCATAAGCTATGAACGGCGGACGGGCGCAGAGCGCTTGCAACTACCACATAATGAACGTCGCTCGGAAACGCTACTAAATGACCCTCCGCTAAGGCTTGGACTGCCAAGTGAATAACGTCGCGAGGATCTTCCGCCCTTTTCCAATCGAGTATTTTGGTCATCAAGCCAGTATAGCGGCAACAGAGAAACGAATAGAAACGTCCATCGCATCCATCTTCGGCGACGATGGATTACTCCAAATCCAAAGATGGGCGAACCCTTCGATTATAGCCGACGATAAGCTTTGCAAGCAACGCGTGGTCTATTCTCCAAATACTGATTCGAGAACGAAAGTCAGGAATGTCCGATGGAAACGCGTAGCCATCACGAAATCAATCGCCGCAGGGTTGTCGCTGCCCTTGGAAATGCGACTGCTCTGCTCGGAGCCTCAAGCTTGTTTTCCGCCTCATTGACGGGTTGCGTTCCTGCCCGTACCGCGATCGATTACGAGTCCAAGGCAAAACCGGATCGAATTTGGGGAAAGCTGGGCTTGGCCGACGGCCGCTTTCAGAAGCCGAGGGCCATGACCATTGACGCCGAAGACCAAATTTATATCGTCGATAAAACAGGTCGAATCCAGGTTTTCGATGTCGACGGGAATTTTCTTCGGCTTTGGCGCACACCCGCGATCGAAACCGGCAAACCAACGGGTCTCGGTATTGATCGGCAAGGCAACGTTATGGTTGCTGACACGCATTACTTCCGCGTCTTGTTCTACACAAGGGCAGGTGTTCTCCTCGAAAGTCAAACGATCGGCGGGACCAATGGGCCGGAGGTAGGGCAATTCGCTTTTGTGACTGACGCAGTACAAGATTCTCAAGGCAACTACTTCGTTTCGGAGTATGGCGAGTTCGATCGAATTCAGAAGTACGATTCAAAGGGGCAGTTCGTTTGTCGATTTGGGGAATCGGGTAACCGACCGTTGCAGTTCAGTCGACCGCAATGCTTAACGCTTGACAAAGAAGACAATCTTTGGATCGCTGATTCTTGCAATCATCGCATCCAGGTCATTCGCTGCGAACATGCTTCACCCGAGGTGGTCCAGATCATTGGAAGTCCAGGAGATGACCTAGGCCAATTCCGATATCCCTACAACATTTTGTTGGATGGGGACAATTTGCTGTACGTTGCGGAATTTGGAAATCATCGCATCCAGAAACTTACTCGACGCGGTGAAGCGATTCTTTGCTGGGGCAAGCCTGGTCGAAATGCCGGAGAACTCCAGCAACCATGGGCCATCGTGAAGGATTCCAAAAGTCGACTTCATATACTCGATACAGGCAATCATCGAGTCCAACGCGTTGTTATCTGAAGACCTCGGCTGCCGGTTATTATAACAACCCCGGTACCAATCGTAAGCGAACGACTTGCTTGTATTGTTGGTAGTCTTGGTCCTCGCTCAGCATTCGTTCTTCGGCAAGAATCCGTGGAATTTGCATTGCATAGACGCAAGCGAACAAGACAAGATTCCACATCGATGGGCTCAGCAAACATAGGCCGATATGTGTCAGCAAATAGCCCATGTAGATCGGGTGTCGAACCAGTTTATAGGGGCCGTACAAGCACAGTCCTCGATTGGCGGCTACGACTCCAAAACGACGTCCCAACGCAAACTTGGCAACGACTTGAACAAACAAACCAAGGAACATTAAGACGACGGCAAGATCATTCCATACATGGGGGGCCGAAACAAGCGGCTTCGCCAACAAGGGTAACGAAGTTGCACCAAAGGCCAACATCCAATCACTCCAACGAAGCGACAAATTGTTGGCACTCTTTCTACAAACGATGAAGCCGACCAACATCGACTCGGTAATCAACATCAAAAGATTGCCAGGGTTCCATGTCGCCAGAAACGCTGAAAGCATTCGCGACAAGAAAAAGGCATAAAGTATCAGAATCGCCGTTCGTTCGATGAAATCAAACGCTTTCAAACGCAACGAAGCGTCGGCTGAAAAGAGAGCTTGCCAACTGCGAGCGGCGCCAATACTTGGTTGAACAGTCGACATGAATAGCTCCAGAAAATCTCGCGGTGCATGAATAAGCTTCGTTGGACGTCTTCATGTTCGTTACGCTAAGATGCGACCGCGTCCAACCAGAAGAAGGTTACCTCGCGTAATGAGATCACGCCGAAACGTTTTATCGTTCTGATTCGCAAATTCGAATTGCCCAAACCGAAGATCCCGCACAATCGCTACAGTGCGACAAGAACGGTCGCATGAAAAAGAGCTGGAAGCGTAAGCGACGAGTTTGCCATGACAAAGCATTAAGCGACCGTCCTCCGCTTGCGCTTCGGGCTCTTGTCCAACTACAGTCGACAATTGGTGATGGCGGTTTCCAAGATGGCAGATGCACCAAGTGCTTCCAGTTGTTCCATGACGTTGATGACTTCTTTGCGGCGAACCATTACACGAACGGCACACCAAAGATCATTTTCTAATGAGCTGACGGTCGGCGAGTTAAAGCCAGGCGTGATTGCTTCGGCGGCTGCTAATTGAGCTCGCGGAACATTGTATTCCAGCAATGAATAGTCGCGCGCGATGACGACGCCTTCTAGGCGACGAACGATTCGATCTGCCGTCGCCGTGTCGCGGCACTTCTTGTTCTGAATGAGGATCGTTTCATACTGGCCGATCTCGGTCAAAATTCGAAGTCGATTGGCAGCCAGCGTACTCCCGGTCTCGACGAGATCGACGATTGCATCTGCTACTCCCAGCGTAATCATGACTTCGACAGACCCGTTGAGCTCGACCAGGTGTGCTGTAGCACGGTGCTTTGCCAAGTAAGCCTTGGTCGTGTTGGGAAAGCTCGTTGCGACACGTTTCCCGTTGAGTTGACCTGGTTCTTGGACATCAGAGTCGATCGGAACGCACATCGCCAATCGGCATCGACCTACGCCCAGCGGCAGTCGGATTTCGACGTCGGCTCCTGCTTCTTCCAAAAGGTCGCTCCCGGTAATTCCCAGATCGATCGCGCCTTCGGCGCATAGCGTCGGAATATCGTCCGTTCGAAGGAAAGTAATTTCAACAGGCAAACCGCTTACTCGAGCAAATAGCGATCGATCTTGGCGTCGGAATTGCAGTCCGGCTTGGATGAGAAGTTCACATGCCAGCTCACTCAAGCGACCTTTGCTAGGGATCCCGATGCGGAGGTTCTCAGGCGGTTCTATCACGTGGCTTTCCCTTCATTTCGGCGGTTTTTTTCTTCGATTCCCGAGACTCCCTCGCGACGCTCCAGTTCCTCTCGCAGCTCCGTAACCTGGATTCCCTGGCTGCCCAAAAGAACCCACAAATGGTAGATCACATCGCAGGCTTCATAAACCAATTGAGCTCGCCCGCCCTCGCCAGGTTCGCTTGCCGCCATCGTCGTTTCGAGGACTTCTTCAAGAATTTTGGCTCCCATCTTCACGGGACCGCCTCGAATTAGCTTCGTTGTATAGGAGCTGTCGGGCAAAGTCTGCGATCGCTGATGGATTTGTGCCATCAATCGATCAAAAATATCAGGATCAGACATGTGATTAAACGAGTTGTTCGCCGGTTCTTTATAAAATATTGATGGAATTCTTGCTCTGATTTGTATAGTAGAGCCAGCCGGGAATTCCTACAATTGCCCAATTTTAACGATCAGATATGACAAACGACGATAATTGGTTCAAAAAACCGTTGCTCGACGCTTGGTATTTGTCGGGTTCGACGGCTTCCGGGAAGACCCAGGTCGCGCTCGATTTGGCAGAACGACTCGACGCCGAAATCATTTCCCTCGATTCGATGGCGGTTTATCGCGGTATGGATATCGGCACCGCCAAGCCGACGGCAGTCCAGCTTGGCAAAATCCCGCACCATTTGATAGACCTAGTTGATCCCACCGAAGATTACAGCGTTTCTCAGTTTGTAACCGATGCGCATCTTGTCGCAGAATCTATCCGCAATCGAGGAAAACAGGTCCTTTTCGTTGGTGGAACGCCGCTTTACTTGAAGTCGTTGCTTCGCGGAATGTTCTTGGGACCAGCCGCAGATTGGGACTTTCGCCAACAAGTTGCTGAAGATACTGAAAAATTTGGATTTGAATCGCTTCGAAACCGTCTCGAACAGGTCGATCCTTTGTCGGCACATAAAATTCTCCTAGGGGACGTTCGACGAATGACCAGAGCACTCGAAGTAGCTCGGGTCACTGGTCTACCGTTGAGCCATTGGCAAACACAGTTCGAGCGAGCCTCAAAACCTGAGGAATGCCGTGTATTTGTTCTCGGTTGGGAGCGATCGGCCATTCACGATCGAGTTCAAAAACGGGTGCAACAGATGTTTGACAGCGGGCTGGTTTGCGAGGTTCAGGGACTGCTCGACCGCTATTCTCAGTTGGGTCGGACGGCCATGCAAGCAGTCGGCTATAAGGAACCGATCGACTATCTTCAGGGTAAGCGGACCCTGGCTGAAACGCTTGAACTGGTCATCATTCATACCCGCCAGTTCGT
>JANPLJ010000237.1:0-2358 GCA_031426475.1 Pirellulaceae bacterium
CAGGGATTCGTGCAAGTAATGGCTTGCTTGTTCGTGATGGCCGTTCTTCTGCGCGATGATGCCTGCATGATAGAAAAGTACCGAGTCGCGTATCCCAATCGACAGCGCTTTCTCCATTTCAGCGAGCGCTTGCTCGAATTCGCCATTGGCTTGCAATGCCCATGCGTAAGCGTCGCGAGTAAATATATCCTGGCGACGTTGCATTTCCTGTTTGGCTAGGCGAAGCCCTTCGGACGGCCGCTCGGCGTGGTCGATATAGTAGAACACCAACTCTCGATTCGCATTGTCAGTGCCGTCCGACTCCTCAAGGGCTTTTATCTCGAAATCGGAAAGCACAGCCCTGGATTCATCCGATTTACCCGCTTTGGCCAGGGCTTCTCCCAGAACAAAGAGATTTTCGGGATGCGGCGCGGCGACGATAAACGCACGAGCGACGTTGACCGCATCGTCGTAGCGTTTCTGCGCCGTTCGCACCTTCACCAAGTTCCCCAACGCGTAATGATATCCGGGAAATAGTTTCAATGCATCCTCGAGTGCTCGCTCGGCAATGTCGGGTTTGCCGTTGAGCAGTTGAAGATGTGCAAATTGGGTGAGGATCCACGCGCGATCTTCCACTTCGGATGGAGCGGTTTTATTATAAGCCGATTGCATCAAGTCAACAGCACCCTGTATATCTCCGAAGAGTTCGCGTAGATAGGCGGCTCGAGTCAGACCAGAAATCTCTCCGGGACGCATGTCAAGCGCCCACTGCGCCGCCTTTTCGGCCTCGTCATAATTTCCTGTTTCGATGCACGCATCGGTGAGTAGCGCGTATGCGAGTACGTCATCGGGCCTGCTTTTGCTGAGCGCTCGGGCTAGTACTAGAGCCTTAGCGAATTCATGTTTTCCGAGAGCAATCCAAGTCTCGATTTTCCTGGCTTCAAAATTGTCCGGGGCGATTCTTAGAGACTCTTGTACCGCTTCGCTGGCCTGGTCATAGTAATCTGGATCGGACGTTTCTCGAGCGCGGCGGGAGAGGGCCAATGCAAGTGCATTATAGGCGTCCGCGCTTTTGGGCGTTGTTTCGATCGCTTTTCTTGCGATTTCGATCTTCTCAGTTGCGGGAGACGCTTTCTGTAGGAGCGTCTCAGCTTGCGATTTTACCGAAATGAAAGTCAAAATAATTGTTGCAAGAGTTAAGGGGACTATGTAGATGAACTTCATTGGCGTTTCTATAAGAGGTTTGAGGAACGAACTACAGGAATCGGAGAACTTTTAACACTTGTTGCTTCATCCCAATTTAGATTGAGGGTTTCAAGTCGTAGCCGAACGTCGTAAGACTTCGGAGGAAGCGCATTAAACATCGCCTTTCGAGCTGCGTCCAAATTCTGACGAATTCGACTACCAACCCTAAAATCTACACAATCGGGAGGACGACGCTCCTGCGGAGCCACGTTGGGATCTCATGCGATTCGCGTCTTTTAACTCGCCAGGAGCCTCGTCCTCCCGTTTTTCCCTTTCAATTCATTGAAGGGAAAGTGGGAAAGACTTTTGACGAACCTAATGACTGGCAATCGTCGCATTCCAAAGTTTTAAGGAGGTCCGCCACCCGCTTCGCCTGGATCGACGTGTCGGCGATCACGTCCACTCGGGCAGTTGCCTAGGTAAGGGAACGTCGTGCGATAAGCCGTATCGTTGACATTTACGCCGTCACCGAGTCTGTTGTTCGGTGCGACGTTAAAACTCGGATTCAATACGCCCGAAACGGCACGCAATGAGATGTCGGTAACATCATCGAAGACGCGACGGCCATTGGGATAGCCTGCGGCATCGCCAGCAAGAAGTCCCAGACGGCTCGCACTTGCGACCGCCGTTGGCGTGATTCCTGTGTTGAGCCTCAGCAAATCTGCAACGGGACCTGCCGTGGTTCCAGGTGCTGCGATCGGTGCAGCGTACGTAACCAGCGGTAGTAAATCGGTACGCGGCGGTGTTGGAATAGCAACCGCGCCCGCTGTCGCTGCATTCAGAATGCGAGCTAGCGCGGGGTCTAAAAAGAAATTAGCAAACTGCGAGTCATTCTTTGGCTCGTCCATGCTAAAGCGGTCCTTAAAGCCGGTCCCGACAAGGAGTTCATTGATCAATGGATTTCCCATGCGCTGGACTTGGCGGAATCCACCTGAACCCTGTTGAGGCATGGGGGACTGACGAACGGTGACGCGAGGTCGCGAGGTCGTTCCCCAAACCCCAATTGTGGCTGCGGCTGACGTGGATGCTTCCACGTTTCCAGTCCGAGTAAGCATCGAGACGGGCACCTCAATCGCAATTGAATTCACTGCATAGCAGGATACGGTATCCGTTGCAAAATTTTGAGCAGCCTCA
>JANPLJ010000238.1:0-2706 GCA_031426475.1 Pirellulaceae bacterium
GCTGGCAGTTCAGTTTCCCGCGGGCGGAGCCGCCGGACCACGTTTTCATTCACAGCCTATCCGCGAAAGGAAGTGTCGGGTTTCGGCTGGTTTTGATGAAAAGCATTGGGCAGCAGATTCACGTCGATCGACGAGATCATCGTTTGATCATTCGTTTCAAGATGCAAGGCCCGAGCAAACGCCCTACGATCGCTACGATCGCCACAGCTTACCGGCATCGCTAGCGTTCCTGAGCGAATCTCGTAGTGTCTTCGGTCAGCGACCGGTATCGTGGGCTAACCTTTTGACGGCATTGTTGTAACGTTCAAAGCGAATCGTTGAGATTCTACAGACCGTGGGCATCGATCAGCTTCTGGCCACTAGCTATCAAAAGGAACCATTCGAGTGGAAGCAGCACATCTGAAGGAACTCATGACACTGGAGTCATCCTACTGGTGGCATGTTGCCAAGCAACGTCTTGCCACTTCGTTGCTCAGTACGTATTGCCCACCGCCATCTCGTATTGTCGAGGGTGGTATCGGCGCTGGGGGAAACCTGCTTTTCTGGCAATCGATGGGGTATGACGTCCATGGCTTGGACATCATGAACGAATCGGTCGAAAATGCACAGCAGCGTGGACTTTCTGACGTCCATCAACACGACTTACATGAACCTTGGCCGGTTGAGAAAAGCTCGGCGCAAGCGGTTGTCCTGTTGGATGTGCTTGAACATCTTCAAGATCCCGTTGTCGCACTTCGGCACGCCGCAGACACATTAAGCGACGATGGAAAGATCATCTTTACCGTTCCCGCTCATCCGTGGTTGTTTAACGAGTGGGATGAACGGCTTGGTCACTATCGGCGTTACACAGCCAAAATGGTCCGTACCCAGGTTAAGCAAGCTGGACTTCGGCTCGTCAAGATGCGTCCGTGGAATGCGATTAGTCTTCCCATCGCAGTCATGCTCAGAACCTATCGCAAAATATTTCCGAAGAAAGCCAACGCGGATTTTCCACGTGTGGGTCAACTGATCAACCAGTCTTTGATTCAAATCCAAGAATACGAACGCAATTGGTCTCCACACTTGACGCCCCCATTCGGACTCTCGATTGTCGGAGTGATTGCCAAATGACGAATCGACCGTTGCTGCAGCAGGCTACCGTTTCCATTGTATTGCCGCTCCTCAATGAAGAATCGGTATTGCCTCGCGTCCTGAGCAACTTGAAACGCACGCTCGATTCGGTCGGCTGCAAGTGGAACATTGTGCTAGTCAATGATGGATCCACCGACGGAAGCGCGGAACTGATCGACGCGATGGCATTCGCCGATCGCCGGTTAAAAGTCGTTCATCTTTCGCGGAACTTTGGCCAACAGCCAGCCGTCCAAGCTGGACTTGCACATGCTGATGGCGATGCAATTGTCTTCATGGACAGCGACGGTCAAGATGACCCATCGGCTTTGCGCGAAATGATCGCAAGATGGCACGGCGGCGACGATGTGGTTTATGCTGTTCGCTTCGGCCGCAAAGAAGGGCTCGTGAAGCGCTTTCTGTTTAAAGCCTTTTACGGGCTATTGCATCGCATCGCTTCCGTAGAAATTCCGCGGGACGCCGGGAACTTTAGTTTGGTGGATCGTCGAGTCGCCGATCTTCTGATGCGAATGAACGAGAACGATCGCTACTTGCCAGGTCTGCGCAGTTGGGTTGGATTCCGACAATCAGCTTTGAAAGTAGAGAGGATTGCAAGGCACGACCAGCCGAGGGTGAGCATTTTTGGTCTCATGCGTCTTGCTAAGAACGCGCTTTTCGGATTCTCGCGGGTTCCGTTGCAGGCGTTCTACGGACTGGCCTTGGTTGCTGGATTGGTGTGTGTGGCAAGCATTGGCTTTACGCTCTATCATCGATTTATATCTGGCCAAGCCGTACCGGGTTGGACATCGATCACGAGCATCACCGCGTTTTTTGGTGCGATGAACGCATTGGGCATCGCGATTCTTGGTGAATACGTTTCAAGAATTTACGACCAAGTTCGAAATCGGCCGGCTTTCGTCGTCGATCGAACCTGCAATCTCGAGGGTCTTCTGGAGCGGCCCGAATCGACAACCGATGTTCACGATATCCTTCGCGAACTGGATCAGTTTCGTCGCGAACTTGCTATCCCCGAACAAGTCGGTGCTTCATCGAAAGCCGATGTCGGACAACTGGTATGATGACGTTGAATTCTTCCAAGCTGGTTCATCACGCCAAGACGGCACTCAAGAATGAAATCGTGATGCGAGCGACGCTTGCGATCGCGACGGTTTTCTTGGCCTGGCCAGCGATATTTTCGACGCTCGCGCTCTACGACGACGAAGGCTACGTGATGATGACATTGCAGACGTACATGCAAGGTCATCGGCTCTATGGCGAAACACATACCCAGTATGGTCCGGCGTTTTACTTCATTACGGCTCCGCTTCACGCAATCCTTCAGTGGCCATTGACGCAGACGGGGGTTCGACTCAAAACCATCCTCTTTTGGATCATCGCAGTATGGCTTGTCTACGCAATCGTTCGTCGGATGAGCAATTCTAAAGTAGCCGCAATCGCGACCGCGTTAGTTGCTGCGCTCCATCTAGACAAGTTGGCTCTCGAACCTGGCCATCCGCAAGAAGTCACCTTGTGCTGCACGCTGCTGATTCTGATGCTGTTTACTCGTTCGATGTACGTCACGACCCAAGCAACGCCTAA
>JANPLJ010000239.1:0-5070 GCA_031426475.1 Pirellulaceae bacterium
ATGCCGGTCTTTCGCCCTGGTCGATTCCTGGGCAGGACGGAAAAGTACGTGATGCCGAGTTACGTCGATGGCCAAATGCGTGTCCTATCACCTGGTGTGGAATACTTGAACTTCACTACGACAGGCATCCAAGAAAAAACAACGCTTCCCATCTCGGCCAAGTTTCACAAGCCGCTAGGAAAGGAACCGAAAGGTCCCAAGATGCGGCATAATCAGTGGCGATATGTCGACTATGATGGAGATGGAAGCGTTGACTTGACTGCGGCGGTGGAAGACTGGAGCTACTATGGATGGGACGACGCTTGGGATGCGGAGGGGAATTGGAAGAACGGCCCGTTGCATGGATGGATCTATGTTTTTCGCAATCGAGGCACGACTGAAAAACCGGACTATGACGAACCGTATTTGATCGAGGCGGATGGAAAGCGATTGGATGTCTTTGGTTGTCCATCTCCGAATTTTGCTGACTTCGATAACGATGGCGATTTTGATTTGGTCTGCGGCGAGTTTCTCGACAAGTTCACGTACTTTGAGAACGTCGGGACAAGAACTTCGCCGAAGTATGCTGCCGGTTCCAGGCTTACGACGCAAGAGGGCAAGACGATCGAAATGAGCCTTGAGATGATCGTTCCGGTCGGGTTTGACTGGGATCGCGACGGCGACGTCGATTTGATCGTTGGGGACGAAGATGGTCGCGTCGCATTCGTCGAAAACATGGGGATTTGCGAAGATCGAGAGCATACAAAGCGGCCTTTTTTTGCAGAACCGAAGTACTTCCAACAAGAGGCAGACACGCTCAAATGCGGAGCGCTAGCGACGCCTGTTGGATTCGATTGGGATGGCGACGGTGATACGGATATCCTTTCCGGCAACACAGCTGGATTCATCGAGTTCTTCGAGAACTTAAGCGGTCCCCGAGTCGGAGAACCCAAATGGAATAGGCCTGTTCGTCTGGAAGTCGATGGGAAAGTTTTTCGGATCATGGCTGGTCCCAATGGAAGTATCCAGGGCCCCGCCGAAGCCAAGTGGGGGTACACAACGCTCAACGTTGCGGACTGGGACGCCGACGGTTTGCCCGATATTGTTTTGAATTCGATTCTCGGCGACGTAGTTTGGTTGAAGAATATCGGAACTCGGACCCTTCCCAAGCTAGCCTCGCCCGCTGCAATCGAAGTCCAGTGGCCGGGAGAACAACCGCGGTTGGCGTGGGGGTGGTTAAAGACGAATGGCAAGAATTTGTTGACACAGTGGAGAACGACTCCCGTGCTTTTTGACTACAACGGCGATGGTCTTGTCGATATTGCGATGCTTGATCACGAAGGCTATCTCGCCTTTTTCGAACGCGCGAAACAAGATGGAAAACTTGTGCTGAAAGCCCCTCGTCGAGCGTTTGTCGATGAAAAAGGACAACCGCTGCAGCTCAATCCTGGGACTGCTGGCAAGAGTGGGCGACGGAAATTGTGCGTTACCGACTGGGACGGTGACGGAAAGTTTGACTTCTTGTTAAACTCGGCAAACGCTGACTTCCTTAGGCAAATCGACTTCCACGACGGCCAGTGGACTATGGCAAATGCTGGAACTCTTGCCGAGAAGAACATCGAGGGGCACGATGTAAGCCCGACGACCATCGACTTGGATGGCGACCAAACCCCTGATTTCCTTGGTGGTGCAGAAGATGGCCGGCTTTATTTCCTAAAGAATCCCCGTTGAGTGATGCAGTTTCGAGCTTCGTCCGAGACCACGGTAGGCCGGAACAAGCAGCCAATTGCGTTCGTCAATTTGAGAAAGATCGTCTGCGCTGTTCCGGCGATCGAAAACCTCAGTTTTGCCGGAACGGCGTCGCCAACGTTTTATTCAACATCCAAGTTTGTTAGCGACTTGCTCCGGCCTACTAAAAAGTCCTCCATCGATGACTTTTATCGTGCTGCCAGGCTGCGACATGGGAAATGCCTGAGCAGCCGTTCAGGAGCTAGGGAAAATAAGTCAATGTAGAGGTTGTCACGGCGTGATGACGTTGGCTATCATAAGGATATTCAGTCCTCCTCTAGTTCGTCCGTTCCTCATACTTACCTCCCACGGTTTCTCTTGTTTCGCGACGCCCGGAGAATCTTGGCCGATTCTGGGTATGCATCTTCGCCATTATTGCCGCTCCTTCCTTTTCCAAATCGAAATCTGAAAATGTCAGGGCATTCAACCAACGACCCATCGCTGGGAAACGACAACGGGCAACAGCGTTCTGTTCCATCCCATAACTCGTCTGTTGCTCGGAATTCACACGGTCTGCATCAAGACGTTGCCAATCGTGTCCGTGAATTGAACTCGGAAAGAGATCCTCTTTCGATACCCGAGCAGATCGCTGCCGAGTCGCGAGGGCAGACGAAGGGGAGTGTTCCTGCGGGGGGGACGCTCACGTCGACCGAACCGAAGCGATTGCTGGACCTGCAATCGATGACGATGGACGAATTGATTTCGTTTGCTGAGAGTCTTTCCATTCCAGACTTCGCCGAACTGAACAAGCATGATTTGGTTTTCCGAATCCTCAAGGAACAAGTTCGAACAACGGGCATCATGTACGGCGAGGGGACGCTGGAAATTCTCCCGGATGGTTTCGGTTTCTTGAGAAGCTCGAAGTTCCATTATCTGTCGTGCTCCGATGACATCTATGTTTCGCCCTCTCAAATTCGTCGATTTGGGCTTGAGACAGGGGTCACCGTCGCCGGTCAGATTCGGCCTCCCAAAGAGAACGAACGCTATTTCGCGCTGCTGCGTGTCGAAGCGATCAATCACCTCGAGCCTAATCTGCGGCGCGATCGCAAGCCATTCGATTCGCTTACGCCGTTGCATCCGCAGCAACGCATCGTCTTAGAAACCGATCCACAGACGATCGAGACTCGCGTCATCGACTTGATCGCTCCGATTGGATTTGGCCAGCGCGGATTGATTGTCGCACCGCCGCGAACTGGCAAGACGATCCTTCTTCAAAAGATGGCTCGTGCAATTCTAAAAAATTATCCTGAGGCCTTCGTGATATTGCTTCTCATCGATGAGCGGCCCGAAGAAGTGACTGATATGCAGCGAGAAGTTCGGGGCCCTCGATGTGAAGTCGTCAGCAGTACGTTCGACGAATCAGCGGCTCGACATATTCAAGTAAGCGCCATGGTTCTGGAAAAAGCCAAGAGGATGGTTGAGTACGGAAAAGATGTTGTGATTTTGTTGGATTCCATTACGCGATTGGCGCGAGCATGGAACAGCGAATGTGCTCAATCAGGAAAGCTTCTGACGGGTGGCTTGGATGCCAACGCACTTCAAAAGCCGAAGGCTTTCTTTGGATCTGCTCGCAAGGTGGAAGAACAAGGATCGCTTACGATTATCGCCACGGCGTTAGTCGATACGGGCAGCAAGATGGACGACATCATATTTGAGGAATTCAAAGGTACCGGCAACTTGGAGATCGTTTTGGACCGGGCTCTTGTCGACAAGCGTATTTGGCCAGCGATCGACATCCATGCTTCAGGTACTCGCCGCGAAGAGATGCTGCTCGAGGCAGAGGAGTATCGACGGATTGGCTGGCTTCGCCGAGCTCTTAGCGAGCTTAGCAATACCGATGCCATGGAATTGCTGACAACACGCTTGGCGAAATCCAAAAGCAATGCGGAATTCCTGTGGAGTCTCAAGAGTATTTAATCGCGAATATGCAAAACACGACCAAAGGCGTTCCAACCACAAGCTCCACGAGAAACTCAGAACATGCCTCGCGTGGTTGTTACGCGATTGTCGTTTCTCGTTACCACGACAACATCACATCGAAACTGCTCGAAGGTGCTCGATCGACTTTGCTCGCGGCGGGCGTCTCCGAGTCGCAGATTATCGAAGCTTGGGTACCAGGTGCTTGGGAAATCCCGCTTGCAGTGAAGCGACTGATCGAGAAGGACGAAGTCGTTGCGGCGATTACACTCGGTTGCGTGATCCGAGGTGAAACCACGCACGATCAGCATATCAACAATGCCGTTTCGGTTGGACTAATGCAGCTTTCACTCGAGCATGGCAAGCCGGTGGCATTCGGAGTCTTAACCGTCAATTCGATCGAACAAGCGATCGATCGAAGCGGCGGCAGCGTGGGGAACAAAGGCGTGGAAGCGGCATCGGCGGCGTTGGACATGATGCAACAGTCCCAGATCAATCCTTAGCGTGAATAGGAGAAGCCGTCAGATTTCGGATGAATCGGCGTGAGCTCACGTTTTTCGAGGCTTCATCCGAATTCTGACGAATCCGCTTCCTAAATGAACTACGCCTCTGCAACAATGCGAAGGATCTGCTTTCGAATTCGCGGCGGCATCGAATAGCGAGGATTGCCCGCTTCGTCATTACCAGCATCGACATCGACTTCCAAAAATCTTAGTCCAAATCGATTTTCTAGCTTCGCCATAATCGCTTTCAGCGATCGCATCTTATTCGGCTGCAGATCAAGCTGCTTATCGAGCTCTGCAAGCGACTTCGCGACGTCACCTTGCTTTGCAATACCCACCAAGTGTCTCCATACTCCGCGCTGGCTCATGCGTTCCAGTTTTGCTCGCAAAGGCAAAGCGCGAATCGCGGCCGCTCTGTCATCGGGTCCACCCAGATCGGGCTCGCCCGCTTTCGGTCCCATCGGCCTCCTGTCCTGATTGCCAGGCTGTCCTTCAGGACCTTTTCCATGCCGACCTGGGCCGCCACGACGAACGCCGGGGCCTCCCATCGGTCCGCACCCACCCGGATTCACAATGCCGCGCAGATGATGCATGGCTCGTTTGCAATCGGCTGGATCCTCCAAATTCACCATTAGAAACGTCATTCCCTTACTCCACTCTTCTCCAAAAAACTACCGCTTCGCCCCTTCAGTGCAACACGCACTGCGTACGCAAAGCGTATGTGCTGCGTTAATTGTATGCCGAGTTGTCGCGAAAAACAAGGGAAATCTCGAGACTTGTTGTTGCTCGAGCGTTGCGCGTTCGCAGTCTGGAGCCTTTCTCTTTACCCCAGGAGGCCGTCTCACTTTCGAGACTACCGTAGGCCGGAACAAGCAGCTAATTG
>JANPLJ010000240.1:0-5282 GCA_031426475.1 Pirellulaceae bacterium
GACAATTGCGAAAACAGCGCTCTAGTCCGGCTACGGTTGCATCGCTGCTTCCATCATCTACCAGAACGAATTCAAGATCGAGCTGTTCTGCAAAAGAAGCGCGAACGAACTCTAGTCTTTGGGACAGTTGGTCGAGACTTCCCTCTTCATTAAAGCACGGAATGACGATCGAAACGCCCAAAGTTTGCGTGATCACTTCCGAGTGTAACAGGTTGTCTAACTCAAGTTGCATTTCTTTAATCTTCGCCCTTTGCTAACGCGTCAGCTTCTTCACAGGAAACTACGACCGACCGCAGCCCTTCCCAGAATAACTAGTCAATCGCAATTTCGCAAACGCTCAATCGTTGAAACAGGAAAACCTTGAAATGTCAATCGGTACAATCACACCGCAGATGAGGAGGAAGGATAGAGGCACCTTAGGCGCGTGCTACGGGAACGAAACGTCTTTAACCCTCGTTCAATGGGAGTTGCCGCTTCAATACAGCATGTTTCGCACGAAAAATGCCATTCTTCTGTAGAGCCATCATATGCTTTAGGGCTGCGACGGGTTAAATTCCCCGTACGACTACACTTATCCCACTTATACTCGTATAGCCTGCTCAAGATGGTTCCAATTAGGGCGGTCGTAACGGATAGGAGGAGTTTGCCGATTGTTGCATTTATGTTGTTTGAGCGATAACGGACATTGATGAAATGGCTTTTACAAAATTCCGACTACAAAATCTCGAACGATCAGCACAGTATCTGGAGCCCACGCGTACTGCGGACAAGCGACGATGAATTCAAACGGGGAAGCGTGTCGATGCCGAGAACGAAAGTAAAGAACGTTTTAGCCATCATTGGTATTCTCGCCAGCATTGGAATGGTCATAGGATTGCCTTGGCTCCGTTCCATGCGATGGGACTATACACGTATCTCAACGACGCACCGAATTCCGGTTAAAACGCAAGAAGAAATCGAGGAGGAGCAGCTTATCGAGAAGGCTGCTGCCGTCGATGAAAGCGAGTATACCCAGGACATTGGGATCCGATACTTGAAGCGAATCCCTACCTCCAAGATAGACTTGGAAGCTGCGTTTCGGCAGCGACGATCGGAAGCGGCCGTGATGCTGCATGAATCCGAACCACTTTTCGTCGGCCGTTATTCGATCCCGTCTAAAAGCAGTAAACTTTCCGGTGCCAGCGTCACGATGCACACAACGCGAAAGGCGCTGTTCTCAATCGGCTTAGAGATGCGGGATGCGGATATTGCGACGCTTCCGTGGATTAGTCGATCGAGCATTTTGAGCTACATTCGCGCGCATTACGTAAGTCTGCAAGCGAATATCCTCAAGGACTCCTCCAGTGGGAGTTGGTACTTGCATCACCGACCCATTGCTGGAGTCGCTAAGTTCGGAGGTGTTCCGTTAACACAGAGCTTTGTCAGTCCTATCACAGAAACGGTGGGCGACATCCGTGGCCTTGGAACATACCTTCATCCGGATAAGAATCTCGCGTCATCTCAATCAACAGACCAAACGGCAGTGTGGCTTTTTCGCACTCTTCGGATGGACGGCACTCTCCCTGTGGTGCAATACGACTATGCTTTTGTGCGCACCTTCGGTGCCGATCTAGAATCGTTGCAGTTCAAAGTGATTCTAACGACGAATAACCGATCCGAATGGAATTGCCTACCCAACGTGGAAACCGCGCGGCCACCGCTTCGGAGCAGCGACACGACGACGCTCGGGACCGTCCATTTTATCGAGTATGCTAGCGACGGATTGCATCCGAAAACCAGTGTCACCCGCAGTGTTCGCGTGAAATCGAATCAAGTCTTCAAACAAGTTGAGATCAACGATTATCTTGCGTCCAAGAATCTACACGGTGATTGGGGAGACCACATCGGCGAAATACTCGATCATGTCGCTCCCAAGCAATAACAGGGGCGCTAGGCGTAGCGGTTAGTAAGCTCCCTCACAAAGTACAACTACACGGAATGTTTTCAGCAGGATATACCAGTCCAACCAGATACTCCAATTGCGAACATAAAACGCGTCATACTCGAGGCGCGTTTCGTATGAAGTTAGGTTCCGGCCATTTACCTGCCAAAGACCTGTGATACCAGGCTTGGTTCTTTGATAGAGCCAAAAAACGCTTCCGTATTTTTCAATCTCCGACTTCACAATCGGTCTTGGACCCACCAAGCTCATCGTGCCGTTAAAGACGTTCCAAAGTTGTGGAAGTTCATCGAGGCTAGACTTACGCAGAAGCTTGCCAACACGCGTGATTCGAGGATCATTGGCCATTTTTTGTGTACATGTCCACTCCTCTTCTAGTTCGGGGTGGCTCTTTAACCAAGTCTGAAGCACCTTGTCGGCATCCGGAACCATCGATCGAAATTTCCAGATCTTAAACGGGGAGCTGTTGAGACCGATTCTTTCTTGGCTATAAAAAATCGGCCCCCGACTGCCAAAACGAATTGCAACCATAATGAGAAGGAACAATGGGCTCAGTAGCACTAGCGCCGCTCCCGACACGACAAGATCAAGCAGACGTTTGGTCAATCGCGGAATCATCAGCGAGAGTGAAGAACGATAGCAAATGCCCGCAGTCCCACCGAAGTCAATATCGAGGGAGAACGACGTTTTACCCTTACCGCCAACGACAGCAATGAGATTCGGAAGCACGTGATGATAGCGATCTAAGAAATACTGCGTCTCATCGTTCGACATCGTACGGCTATCGATCACTCCCCAGAAAACGCCTTCACGTTCCGCCAGTCCTGGAAGATCTTCCTCGTCGCCCAAACAGTATGTCGAGGGAGAAGATCGCTCCCAGTTCTTTTGGAATTCCTCGATGAAACCGAGAGGCCTCCATCCTAAATTGGGTTCGCTTCGAATCTCTTGAATAAGCGAATCGACGCTATCCGATCCTCCAATCACGACAAGAGGCTGACGCCACCAGCTTGTTTTTCCCAGCTGACAACGGATGAGATGTCGAAGTGTTGGTAGTGCAAGACAACAAATCGCCCCTGCAATTGCCAGACAAAGCATTTGATTGGCCACATCGCGATCCGATCGCCAAACCGCAACCATCAAAAGCGTTAGAAACGTAATGACGGTCGCGGACACAACTCGTTCTAACTCGACGACCGGATGCATTCCCACGCTTCGATAAAGCTTGAACGCTGTAAATGATGCAACTAAAACAAAAGCCTGCAATGCCAATAACGAGAGCTGCAGGGACGTATTGATGTGCAAGCCAAGCATAACGAGTACGCCCGCCGACAGCACGAGGATCGTTAGGGACGCAAAAAGATCTGTTACCAGTAACGGAAGCTGGAATCGAAGGTTCTGGACTATCCAATCGAATTGACGTTTCCGACTCCACAATGTGAGCCGACCGACGGGCAGAACGCTCGGTTTTCCGACTTTGTGCTCGGAGGAAGGAGTCAGCATCGACTCATAAAGACTCGGCTGAGTTTCAATCATTTCATAATCTCAAATGGGGGAAGACATGATGTGACGAGATTGAGGCCTTATTGTACGTAAGACATAGCCAATTCGAAAACCTTTTATTTTCGTTTTTCGTTGTTTCGTAGTCGAACTCCCGCCTAATTCGAGGTGTGACCCCAGCGGCCTTGGAGGCTGTCTCGCTTTTTAGTAGGCCGGAACAAGTCGCTAGCAAACTTGGATGTTGAATAAAACGTTGGCGACGCCGTTCCGGCAAAACCGAGGTTTCCGATTGCCGGAACAGGGCAGACTATCTTTCTCAAATCGACGAACTCAATTAGCTTGTTCCGGCCTACGGTAATCTCGAAAGCGAGACCATCGCTTACCGGCGGCTATCATCCGATAAAGCCCGCTTGAGAGGCCGAAACTCCAGAAAAGTGGGAATCCGATTTCGCCGGGCATCCAAACTGTCCAAAGTAGAATCAATACTCCGATCACCGAGCCAAATGCGGCGGAGCTGAAACACGCAATCGAAGAGCTTGACTGCGAATCGCGAACGCGAAGCAACTGCCACAAGGATGTGCCGCCAATCAATAAAAAAGCGCACAGCCCGAGGTAACCGAAGCGAAGCGTGGTTAATAGATAACAGTTATCTACCATCCAAATCTTTTGGATCGCTTCCGCTTCATCCCGCCCCAAGGGGACGTTCACAGGAAACGTCGAAACGGCGTCGGTTCCAAATCCTACCAAGCCTGCTTGCATCAGCGCCTTCCAGTAAATTTCGAAAAGTAGCAGGCGAGTTCTTGCCGACGAGATGTTTAACGTCTCGTTATCAAAGACGACTTTCGCTTTGTTGTTCGTGTGCCTGCCCTCGCCAGACCATTGATCCAGGCGTGAGAGCAGCGAATCCTGGAAGCCAACGGCTATAAAACTGAGCAGCAAAATAAAAATACTTGCTACTATCCGAAGCTTTTTGTAAAAGCAAAAAACGAATCCCAGCGCCACGACGACCACACCTAAAACTGGCCCACGCGATCCAGTAGCAATCGGTGCGACCATACCAACAAGAGCTGCAAGAAACCACATGCGTTGTGAACGATCGGTGAAGAAGCGCCATGACGCAAAAATCCACCATCCTGTAAACCAGCAAAGAACTACCCCTAGATATAGGGGATGCATAAAAGGACCATAGGCACGCCGAATTCCCCATCGTATTGCGTCGCGTTCAAATCGATCCTCTGGTCGAAGTCCGCAAACTGCTTCAAAAGGATTGAACATGAACCAAGCTTCGAACCACGCCGAAAGAGCCAGGGCGAGCCCCACCATACAAACCGTAGTCCAGACCCAATCCAAATCGTCTCGATGTTGAAGAGCGAGACGCCCACAAAGATAAGGAACGAGCCACTCGACGTAGGCGAACGCAAGCGTGGATAACTGAACTCCGGTATGCCACGAGTCGCTAGCCAAGTGGACAGCCAACAAGCCAAGCATAGCCCAATCGGAGGGGACTAAACGCCAGGGGAAGGTTGCTCTTGGCAGGAAACAGTAGAGAATTAATGCTCCAATCGAGACAGCCGTCCGAACGTTCAGCCCTTCAATACTGGTCGGAAGTTGCGGCCATACCGGCACAAGCCATAGAATCGGTACAACGACTCCCAACGCAACTTGCGGCCTTTTCATTAACGAAATAGCTACGAAAACCGCCAAGAATACGATTACGGTGCTGATCCAAACCACAACAAGCATTACCCTCCAATGTATTGATGCTTCAAACGACTGACGAGCATACTTTGAACCTCGCCAACGTGAAAGCACTCAGCGTTTTCTCACCAATGTGCGGATCCTTGGA
>JANPLJ010000241.1:0-5850 GCA_031426475.1 Pirellulaceae bacterium
ACCGTCTTTGGAGATGGCAGCGGCAATCCGATAAATTCGATCGACTCAACCAAGCAAGCATTGCTTCCTGGACAAACGGTAGGCTTTGCCAACTACACGAACTATTCGCGAGGCTTGAATGGTATCGTGATTGACGTCAACGGATTGGATACGGCGACCGTAGCCGATTTCCAATTCGCGACCTGGGACGGCATCTCGGTCGCCGGGTTTGTTCCCTTTGCGACACCGCCTAGCGTCACCGTGCTTCCTGGTGTCGGTGCTGGTGGTTCCAATCGAGTTAAATTGGATTTCCCAGACAACGCAGTCCGCAATACTTGGTTGCGCATTACGGTTCTCGCCAATGCAAATACCGATCTCTTCACGAATGACGTTTTCTATTTTGGACATGCGCTTGGCGATACGGCACTGGGCAACGTTGGAGTTCCCATCATCGTCAGGGTGAATGCCACCGATACGTCGGTCGTTCGACAAAACCAATCGATCGCAGCTGATTCTGTAGCGGTTACCAACGTTTATGATTTCAACAAAGACGGTCGAGTCAATGCAACCGATACGAGCATCGTTCGACAGAATCAATCGAACTCGTTGATCGGATACTTTACTGCGGCAAGCAGTTCATTCTTGGCGAGCGATGCTTTCGCATTCAATGGGCAGTCTGTCAGCGCCCCGTCGCTAGTCGGTTCGACTACGGAAATGAACAACGGAATCGCCTCTCAAGGATTCGCCACGGAGCTTTCTCCGCTTTTCGCATCGACGCCTCAGAGGTTCGAATCGAAGTATCCGACGGTCTCGCTTCCCGGTCGCAGTGTATCGAAGATGGTTCTTGAAAACGCATCTTCGACCGGACCTTCTCAGAGTTCTAATTCGTTCGAGAGTATCGACGCTTACTTCAAGCAACTTGGCCTGAGAGCATAACGATCGATTGAATGGAGGGTTATTGAGGGGATGTACAAGCACCCGTCGCCTATTCACTTGAATTCGAAGGTCGTTGTCATTTGAGCTGCGTCCAAATTCTAACGAATTCGGCTCCGATTATTCGGGCGAAACGTATTCGGATAGAACGCGTTCGACTTAACGCGTTTGTTGTACGCCGTCTTGATTCCCGCTGGGTGGAGCCGTTGCTGTCATGGGAACCGATGACGCGTTCGGTGGCGTGTATGTACGCTCGGAGGTGTTCGTCGCCATGTTCGACGAATAGCCGGGTGGAGCTGTGAAAAGGAACCCATCGCGATGATTGACTCCATTGATTTCGTTGTCAGCGTAGGTCGAATTGACTTCGATGCTCTCGGTTCCCTTGATGCGTTTTCCTGCAAAGCGAGTTCCGCGATAGATCGTTCCATATTGCCAAGGTCCGATCCCCATAAACCAGGTATCGCGAGCGTTCGCACCTGCTTGGGCGATGCCGGATTGCCAAACCGGTTCATGCGTATCTCGAGTGTAAGCGAAGACCGCGACTTTGCTGGCTGCTGACTTGAGTTCGCGTTTGGCGAGAGAGATTTCGGGGATCGCTGGAATCGCTGGCACACCTGAGAGCAGGTTTCCCGCTGCACCAAAACCATTGCTGGCTGGTATGCCATAGATCACGCTATGACCGTCGGTACCCAACGCACCGCAACGCGCTTCGCAAATAATATCGGCATCTTCACGTTTTTCGACCAGCAAGCATCCGGCGGCGACCATCTGTTGGCGAATTCCGCTGATCACATAGTCCGAGGTCACAAGATTCGATGACGCGGGAACGCCAGGAATCGGCTTACCAGAAGCGGCGACATACGTGGTATCCAGGAATACCTTTTGGCCATTCAAGGGACGGAAATCGATCTTGGAAATCGTCGAATCGACCGCATCCGACATCAGAAGTTGTTCGGTGGCCGTATACGATTTCGTTGTCCCACAGCCCGTGGACAGGCTGAGACCGAGAAGGCAGAGAGCGTAAGACAGACTGGCGTTTCGAACCGAATTCATAGCCCGAACGATAGAAACACACGGTCGCTAGGACAACCTCGATTGTAGGCGCGTTCAACCGCCTGCCCAAGGTTAGCTGTCTAAACTCGCGGTTGATCAGGCGAGTGCCTAGTCCAACTTAGATTTTAGGGTGGGTAGCCGAATTCCTCAGAATTTGGGCGAAGCTCGAAAGGCGATGTCTACTGCGCTTCCTCCGAAGTCTTACGACATCGGCTACGAATGGAAACCGAAAATCTAAAGTTGGATGAAGCACTCGTAAGCCTAATCCACTTGGATTAACGACTAAGTCGAAGTTTTGCTTCTTCGCGAGCCTTCTTGAGGGCTGCCGTTTCATTGGAGAGTTTGTTCTCGGGTCCAGCCGGAAAGTACTGAACATCGTCGTACAGATAGTAAGCACTCGGAAGCGTTTGGCCGGCAACAGAAACTTGGCAACCGGTGGAACTGCAAAGGCCGAAGAGTGTTCCAAGTGCGAGGAGTGCCAGGGCTGGAGTGGCATTCTTGGGTTGTTGGGACATGGTTTTTTCGATGCTCCGCACAAGGTTGCTAGCAGGATCTGACTCAAACGAGTTTCAGGATTACTAGGATTTATCGGCTATTCCGAATTCCTGCTTGAGGAAAAATATGCCGACTGCACCGTATATAATGGGGCAGCACGGGTTCGAACCACCTATCTCTCCGCGAAACGAGGGTCAACGGCTCCGTCCGCTCACAATTTACGTGGGTCAGCGGCTCCGTCCGCTGACAATAAAATTTACCCCGCGGTCGGGGCCACGGTTTACGGCGAATCGTCCGACATCCTTTTCAGCTACCAAAAACATCTCAAATGCCGATACGACTCGAATTTAGGCGACTTTGCCGCGACGGACAATCGAGATTCGATTGCTTGCATTCTTTGGTCGGACCGTGGGCGTTGTTCTTTTTGATACTGGCAATGGTTCCCGCTGCCCTTGCTCAACCTCAACCTGTTTTGACGCGTCGATTCCCGGTCGACGGATACTATTCGAGTCTGACGTTGATGAACGAGGGCCGGGTTCGTGAGGCGCAGCATGGCTTCGAGACGGCTTATCGGATCGCCCGACAAGCGGGCGATGAGCACGGAATCGATTCCGTACCGATTCTCATTCGAACTGGCGAAGTATTGTGTCTCCAAGGCGACTTGGCCGAAGGGCTCAAGCAAATCGAATTAGGGTTGCTTTTGGGGAAGCGATGCCGCGGTTGGACGCGATTCATTCAAGCTCAACCGATGTTGATGCGAGGGCTTAGCAATGAAGTTCGAGGAATCCAGTGGTACAGCAGTCAGCGCAACACGGAGCCCGGGGCTTTTCCGGAATCGTGGCCAGTGGCGATCGGAATTGGATCGCTGATCGTTGAGACTGCGCCTGGCGAAACTGTGCCTGTCGCTGAAGTCGTTCGACTGGATGCGATCGAAATTTATCTGGCCCAAGCGATGGGGCTTCGCCTGCGTTATCAGCTTTTGGGAGCTATGGGACCCGAGTTATTGACAAGCCGAGAGATACTGGATGCCTTTCCTGCGCAGCGAGCAGATTTCCCTGAGGTTCTACACCGATGCCATAATATTTGTCACGCTATGGCGATGATCGCGATGGGCGATACGAAAGCGGCAGCACAGTTGATTCAAAGCAATCTCGAAGTTCAGGGCGGTTGGGATCATCCCTTGACGGGGGTTGGGATGTTGGCTTTAGCTGATTTAGCGATTCAGGCCGATGATCAGCCGACGGCGATTCGAATGCTGTCCGAGTCCACGTTGGTCTTTGCGAGGCTTGGTCAACATGATTGGCTGGCCCAGGCCGTCGAGAGGTTGGGGGCGGTTTCAATGGTTCGTCGACAGCCCAACGGCTTGAACGTGTTGGTCGATATGGCCAGCTGGTTGCGAACTCGGAGCTATCTTTCGCATACCTCAACGTTGGCTTCGATCGCCGTGATGGCGGCGGAGTTCGAAAACTATCCGCTTTCGGAGACCAATTCATCGTTGGTTTTGCGAACGATTGCCAAGAATCTGGGTCCATTGCCGCACTTGCAAGCCGCTGCTCGTTTTGCTCGGGCTCGCGTCTTGATCAAGCAAGGGAAGATTGAAACGGGGCGGGCTGGTCTCGATTTTCCGATGGCAATTGCGAAAGGAACTGAAATACCTAGCCCGATATCGAAGTCGTTATTTCAATTGCAATGGTTGGGAGCGTTGTTCGATGCTGGGCAAGTAACACCCGTAGCGGCGTTGAAGCTCTATGATCAATTGCTAGATGGCCCCACTTCTCAACAATGGCTCTATGAACCATGGGAAAGTTTAGGGGCGGCGACTGCCGATTTGAGCGATGATGGACTCAAGTGGCTTCGTCTGGTTGAGCGACAGGGAAATCATGACGCGACGATTGAAGCGATGGACCGAATCCATCGTCTCCGATGCCGATTTCATCTGCCATTGGGGGGACGCGAACTCGATCTTCGAATGTTGTTTCATTCTGACTCATTGAATTTGCCTGAGGAGGTCAAGCGACAGAGCGCTTTGCTTCACAAGCAATTCCCGGCGATCGATCAAGCGGCGAACTTGATTCAGCGTCAGATCGACGCGGTTAAGAAGGTCAAGTCGATCGATGCCAAGGACTGGTCTCCTGAAGAGAAAAGTTTGTGGGCTCAGCTCGGAACGCAATGTGAGCTTCAAGAGCAACGACTTGTCGAGGCGACTACCGTCCGTACGGTCGTTCCAAAAGTTTTTCCTCCCGTCGAAACGGTTGCTGAAGCAAAGAAGCTACTTTCGATGGCGGCCGATTCTAGGCAAGCGATTCTCGGTTTTTTTGTGTCTTCACAAACGGTGTTTGGGTATTCCATTACTGCTGACCGAGTCGAACTCTGGAATGTTGAACGCGCGATCCTTGCGAACGAGAAATTTCGTCAACTGTGCAATGAAATTGGCGTTGCTCAATCACCGAGCAAAGTCCTTGCCTCAGTCAAGAAACCGAGTTGGGAGAGGCTCGCCAAGGAACTTCAATCGCTATTGATTCCCGCAAACGTTCTGTCTCATTTGGCGGACATAAATCATTTGATGATTATTCCAGACGGATGGTTGTGGTATGTCCCGTTCGAGATCTTGCCGGATACGTCCGCGAACAACTCGTCGGCTTGGTTAGCGAGGCATACGATATCGTATGCGCCGACGCTTGGTATTGCGATGAAACATTTCGGGGAGTCAATCACATCGAATCGAACATTGGGGATTGCGAAAAGCGGTTTCTTTGTGGCTGATAGGGAGACAGATGGAATTCTGTTAAAAGAAGTTTCCCAGGCAATGGATGGAGCTCAATTGGTTGAAGTTCCCACCAAGGTTCATGCGAGCCGATGGGCGAGATTGCAATTTGATCAGGTTTGGGTGGCGGTGGATGCGAAGCTGGAATATGGGAACCCGTTTGCAGTGATGGCTTACGATGCCGGTGGAACGACGAGCATTCGTCAGTGGCTGCAAATGCCGATGATCGCTCCATCGCAACTGGTGCTTGCCGGATGCGAAGTGCCCGCCATGTCTCGGAATGATGCCGACGGTATCGAACTGTTTCGCTTGGCGTGTTGTTTAGCCGCGATGGGAAATCGGTCGGCCTTGATAAATCGATGGAGCTCCCACGGGGAAAGTTCGCAGTTATTGCTCAAAGGCTTTTTGGAGCTCTCGTACGAGATTCCGACAGCGCAAGCCTGGCGAAGAAGTGTCATGTCCCTTTGGGAGACTCCCTTGAGATACCCAACCGAACCGGTCCTGGGGGCTTTGAAAAAAGACTACTTTCAAGAAGAGTTTACTGGGGAGCACCCCATCTTTTGGGCCGGCATGATGGTGATTGGGAACACCCTGCCCAAGCCTTAGTCGCTCCACTTCGAGAATCG
>JANPLJ010000242.1:0-5310 GCA_031426475.1 Pirellulaceae bacterium
CATCGATGCTCCGTCTGCGTCCCGGCATGCAAGTCGAGCTTTTCGCACTAGCGCAAGATAATCGTCGAGCCGTAGGAAGCGATCAACCGGAACCCAATATTCGTCAGTCTCGCATCATTCAAATACGGATCACTCCGCCGAGCGAAATCCCTGCAAACGCTAGCGCGGACAAGAACAGCCCGGCCGATCCCAAGTCTTCCAATAAAAACAACACGGAGAATGGAAAACCAGAGAAGGACAAGGGCAAGAATTCAGCTCAAGATAACCCAGCGAAGAACGATGCCCAGAATCCAAAATCCAAGGAGCCAGATAAGGACGGCGACAAGAACGACCGAAAACCTTCTGGCAAGGATGGTAACGAGAAACCGAACAAGAGTAGCGATACTGGCAAATCAGAAGCGCCATCGAAGTCCAATCCTCCAGACCAAGCCGGCAACCAACCCCAGAACGCGAATCAACCAAACGAACCGCAACAGAACTCGCCGGACAACGCCGATCAGAAGTCTTCACCCGATCCAAAGCAAGGACAACAAGGTCAAGAAGGACAATCGAGTGATCCTTCGGGGCAAGAAAAATCAGACAACGGCCAACAAGGTTCGGGTCAACAAGGTGGCGGCGAAAAGCAACAGGGCGCCGGAAAGAATCAGCAAGGCGGTGGAGCGTCCGGTGGTCCAGAAGGCGGTAATGAATCGCCAACTGGCCAAGAATCGAGTTCGGGCAATCGTTCGTCTGGCAGCAAGTCGCAACCTAGCAAAGGTGCCGGACAGCGCGGCGACTCAGTGCATGACGGTGAAGCTTTTGAAGAACTGCAGGATGCGCTGCAACAAGAAGAAGGTGAACGTGGCGACACAAAAGGCGAAGGGAAATCAACGAATCGCCCCTCGACTGAAAACAACCAGGACAGCTCTTCCAAGTCGAGCGATACTCCATCCGAAAATGGAAAGCCTTCAGGCGAGGATAGCTCGAAGGCCGCACCAAAATCTAGTGATAACGATCCTCGTTCTGCTGGAAAACCATCGGCAAGCGAATCCGGCGCGGAAAAAAATGGTTCATCACCTCCCGACCCTGCGGCTCAAAACTCGGAGCCCTTGCAGGGTTCAGAATCGAATAACCAGAGGGAAAAGGGCGATAAGACGAACCCCCAAGGCCCTTCCGATAAAGAGTCCGGAAAAGGCTCGCAAGAAAACACCGCAAAACAAGGTCAAGGCGAGAAACGAGAGACTCAGCCGCACTCTGGCAAGAGCGGCACGGAAAGCGGCAATCCATTGGATGCCAAACCTCCGAATTCAAATGAAGAAGGTGGACTACCGAACACGAATTCGATAAACGGAAAAGGCAACGACGATTCGAATGCTGGCAAGAGCAAGGCAAGTCCGAACTCGGGAGAAAAAGAAGGCGGCAAGTCCGAGCAAGCGCGCGGCAAAGAAGCAGGCAATTCCGAATCAGAGCAAGGCAAGCAAGGGACTGGTGATAACGCGTCAAATACATCGGCTAAGAATGGCCAAGGAGTTAAGCAAGGCAAGGCGGATCAAGGCTCGCCATCGGCGCAATCACAAGGGAAACAAGGTCAAGCCAGCGATCAACCTAGCGATTCGCAAAAAGGTTCAGAATCATCAAGCAAATCCGGAAAATCCTCAAAAGATTCAACAGGGAATAAATCGGGAAAGAGCCGGCCTGGCAACGATGATCCTTCAAGTGATGTTGGTAGCGTCCCTCCTGCCAATACCGAGCAAGCAGAAGCCGAAGTCGAGTACGCTCGCCAAGCCACGGACATGGTTTTGAAGGCTCTAGACCGACAGCGCGATCAACCCGATCCTGAATTGCTCAAGCGAATGGGTTGGAACAAGGAGCAACTGCAAGCGTTCCTCGACCGTTGGAAGCAGGCTCGCGATCAAGCAGCAACGAATCCGCAGAAGAAACACGAATACGATGAGTCGCTCCGGTCACTAGGGTTGATGCCGAATACCCAATCGGCCAGGAACGAGAAAGGAAACGATGATCGCCTTCGCGGACTGAATGAAGAAGGCTCGCGAGTTCGTCCGCCCGAATCTTTGCGAGAACACTTCGAAGCGTTTCGAAAATCGACGAAGTAGTCAGATCTTACTTACAACGTACAGGATGGGTGCTTGATCTGCTGGCTTGGCCGGTTCTTGCGTGATTTCGTAACACTTCGTATCGAGTTTGGCAAGCAAGGCTTGCACGGCATCAGCTTCTGTCTGACCGCCAGGGTGCCCCGTATAAGCAAGGACGGATAGCACACCATTCGGTTGCAGCCACTCAATTACATTTTGAATCGCGATGGTCGTTGACGATGCTTTCGTCACGATCGATTTGTCGCCCCTCGGAAGATAACCAAGGTTCATCGTCGCCACTTTGATCTTTCGTCGGTGTTCGAGCGGAACTTTGGTGATCCAATCGGCATGTGATACGTTTTCGAGCGTGACGCAGCAGTGGAGCCCGTGCTGGGCCAGCAATCGTTGCGTCGTGTCGATGGCGGCGGACTGGATGTCAAACGCGTAGACATGCCCTGTCGGTCCAACGCAACTTACCAAGAAACACGTATCCCAACCATTTCCCGCCGTGAGGTCGATGGCGACATCACCGGCGTGAAGAACTCTGGAAATCGCTTCGTGTGCTAACTGTGTTAAAGGTTTCATCGATGTCGACGGTCCCAGAAGAGAGATGGCCGAACTACTGGTCCATCCAAGATCGCCTCGACCAACTGCTCCGCGCACCAAGGCGCCATCAGTGTTCCTTTCGCACCCAGCCCGTTCAAAACCCAAATACGCGGGTCGATAACGCTCTTGCCCATGAGTGGCTTTTGATCAAAGCTCGTTGGACGGATGGCAGCGCGATGATCAATGATTTCGATCGGGCGGTTTAACCATCGTGATAACTTCGATAAAATCTCCTGTCGGCCATCCAGACTTGGCAATCCATCCAATGGCCGCCAACGGTATGTCGAGCCAACCAAAAAATGCGTCATCGACGCATCTTTCACGTTATTGCCAACAGGCGTTATCCAAACATTTCGATGGATGGTTTGAGTCTCGTAAAAGCAGGGGATATCTACAGTCAGGATGTCACCTTGAGCTGGCACCAAGGGGAGACTCGAAAACCATGGGTTGATCTGCGTCGAGAATCCTTGGCAAAGCACCAGGTTGCGAGCTCGCACTCCAAGTGCTGGGATCGCGATAAAATCTGCGCTGGCTTGTATGTCCGTTGTAAGATCAATTGAACGACGATGATAGGCATTCCAGTTTTGAAAGGCATCGCGCGACGCTTCTAAGTAGGCTAATCCATCGAGGCGAGCGGCGACCTTCATCCAGACACCGCCAAAAGATTGATCGATAGACTGGTCTATGGCAGAACTGGGCTGGTACGAAGCCACTAAATCAGAATACATCATCGCTTGGCTTTCCATGCGAGCTCGTTCTTCGTCTGAATCGAACAAACGCAACGAAGGCTGAGTAGTCCAAAATTTCGTATCCGTACGTCTTTCGATTTCGGGGTAGAACGACTCAGCACGCTCCCACGCTTCGTCCCATCCCCAGGATTTTACGGCGCGCTTGCCAGTGACCGGTGTTACTAGCCCAGCAGCGACTCGCGAACTGGTCTGCGGTACTTCGTTATCGACAACGACGAAATCGATCCCGCGTGACGCAAGCGCCCAAGCAACCGCCGTACCGGCGAACCCTTGCCCAACGATAATCACTTGAACGCTTGACATGGTTTTATTGATGATGAACTCACGATCGAGGAGGGCTTGCCCCAACGCCTGTCTATCAATCGAGAGCAAGCTACTCACATGGATACCATTAAAATCAAAATGCCTGAAGAACTCTAACTTGAACTTACGCCGAAGTAGTCTTCGATAAACTTTCGGTGGCAACCATTGCTTTGCACATACTCAACCATCGCGTATAGTTTACGTTGATCACGCAGCAATTTAGCCGATCGAATCGCTTGATTCGAGAGACTCTCTGGCAACTCGCCCCGTACAGTTATCTCGGATAGATCATTTTCGTCGTCGATGACTCCAGAGCGTTGCAGCATTCCAAGGGCCGTTTCGAGCCGTCTATCGCGACGATTCTTGGCGGCAAGCCTTTCTCGCAACCACTCCATCCCCAACGCGCGAACTTGTTCTGTATCGAAGGCGAGAAAGTCATACAGTCGCTGATAATAATCAGCATCGGGATTGCTCCAACCAAGGAACTCGACTTGAGTTTCGAGATCGGATTGGTCATACAATAGAATACATTCTGCCGGCCTCCCGTCTCGGCCAGCACGTCCGATCTCCTGATAGTATGCTTCCATCGAACCGGGTACTTCGGCATGCACGATGCATCGAATGTTCTCTTTATCGACCCCCATCCCAAACGCATTGGTTGCCAAGACCCACTCGATTTCACCTCGCATAAATGCATCTTGAACTCGACGTCGATCCGCTCTCGCAAGGTCTCCGTGGTAGCACAGATGAGGAATGTCGAGACTTTGCAAATGTTCGCTGAATTCTTGCAACGTACGGATTAGCGTAAAGTAGATAATCCCGCTCTCGTTACCATGGACCTGAATTTCATGAGACTCCCTTGAGGGGCCAGAGATCGTTGCTGATTCGCAGCATCGTAGCTGTTGCATTTGCGGGACAATCAAGGCTAGTTTTTCATCGCGTCCCCATACTTCCTCGACGCGTAGCGCAAGATTGGGACGACCGATTCCGTCGTGAAAAATGCGACATTCCTCGGGAGCGAAGCCTAGTTGACTTACAATATCGGATTGGACGTCAGGAGTGGCGGTTGCAGTCAGCGCGATGGTGACAGGAAATCCCAAGATTGCACGAAATTCGGCTAGTCGTGTATAGTCTGGTCTAAAATCATGGCCCCACTCGCTGATGCAATGCGCTTCATCGACAGCGAGCAATCCAATGCTTCTTCTCCGGATGACCGCGAGAAATTCGGGCTTTCGAAATCGCTCAGGCGTTACATAGAGCATCGACCACTTGCCTGCAGCGATCTGGTCGTATCTTTGTTGCCTCGACTCAGCCGACAACGAGGAGTTGATAAATGTGGCTTCGATTCCTTTCGCATTCAGGGCATCGACTTGGTCTTTCATCAATGCGATCAATGGTGACAAGACAACCGTCAATGGTCTCGGTCCATCAATCCACTGCTGGTCGAAGATCAATGCAGGAATCTGAAAGCAAAGTGATTTGCCAGCTCCCGTCGGCATCAAAACCAGCGAGTTACCTCCATCGAGCGTATGCTGGATGATTTCTTCTTGAAGCCCACGGAAATCGGTGTAACGAAAGCG
>JANPLJ010000243.1:0-2160 GCA_031426475.1 Pirellulaceae bacterium
GTATTTGCTCGGGAGATGTTGCGAAGCCCAAGGAAAGCGAGCCGAAGCGGTCGGTTGGTACAAAGGCGAAGGCTCACCGCAAGAAGCGGGAAATCGTATCCGGATCCGGTTGCTGGAACGCGCGGACGCTGCACCGCTCGAATCGAAAAATCGCTAGCAATAAGTCCGGGCAACCTCGAGTTCCCCGAAGGCAAACTGGCGAATCTAGGCTATCGTTAGGGCTCACGCGATCTATGCAAGGGATGCCGTTCGGTTTGCATCGATCGAATGTAAGGGACGATATCATTCATTGTAGAACGTATCCGACGGAGAGCATCTTGATCATGGCTTCTGATTTTCGACTGAAAGAGTCCCTACCCGAACTGACAGACCGGATCGTCAAATCGTACACGTTTGACAATAGAATACACCATCTCGGTCATTGTCCACTTCCGAAATACGAAGTCGTTACGCAAATCATTGAAGACCTCAAGGATTTGATCTACCCAGGATTTCGACGTCGTGAAGGCCTGCATATTGGCAACGTTGCTTACCACGTCGGCAATCTAGTCGATACATTGCACGACAAACTTACAACTCAGATCGCTCGAGCGTTGTTACACGCGGACCGAGTGCGAGGCGAACCCTCGGATTGCCAGGAGCCCAACGACTACGAAGCGAAAGGGCAGGCGATCGCTATTGCGTTTCTCAATCGAATTCCCCAGTTGCGATCGGTGCTCGCCACCGACGTCGAGGCAGCCTTCGAAGGCGATCCGTCGGTCACCAATCGCGACGAAATCATCTTCTGCTTTCCAGGTCTTGAAGCGATTACGGTCTATCGGGTCGCCCATGAGCTCGCCAAATTCAAAGTTCCTTTCATTCCCCGCATGATGACCGAATGGGCGCACAAGCAAACGGGGATCGATATTCACCCAGGGGCGACGATCGATGAAAGTTTTTTTATCGATCACGGAACAGGGGTTGTAATCGGCGAGACATGCGAGATCGGACGTTTCGTTCGTGTCTATCAAGGCGTGACGTTGGGGGCACTCAGTTTTGCCACGGACGGAGATGGTCAGTTGGTGCGTGGCCAGAAACGACATCCGACGATCGAAGATCGCGTCATCCTTTACGCCAACGCCACCATCTTGGGCGGCCGGACCGTCATTGGCCACGATAGCGTGATTGGATCGAGCGTTTGGATTACTTCCTCGGTAGCTCCACATACAACGGTGGTTCTTGAAAAGCCGAGATTGAAGATTCGGGGTGGACCGCCAACCGAAACCATCGAATCCGATTTTCAGATTTAGATCCCAAGACGGGCGTCTCGTGTTACACTGGCGCTTTGTCGTCTAGATTCGCAGCCCAGGCTCTTGAGATTTAACGTTGTCGAGTACATTTCGTTTAGTGGTTCGTCCCAAGGGACGCGGTGCCGTCAACGCGGGACATCCATGGGTGATGGCAGACTCGTTGGTCTTGCCCGCAGAGTCGATACCGGTTGGCGCGGCGGTCGACCTGACGATGCCCGATGGCCAGTCGATTGCCAAGGGGCTCGCCAATCTTGCAAGTCGAATCGCGGTTCGAACGTATACCCAGTCAACAGCTGTCGAGATCGACGAGCATTTTTTTCAGGGTCGACTCGCCGCGGCCGTGGAGCTGCGAAAGTCGCAATTCTTTGCTTCCGCCACTTCGGCAATACGATTGGTATTCAGTGAAGGCGACCATTTGAGTGGTCTGATTGTCGATCGCTACGGTGACTATGTCGTTGTCCAGCAAACGGCGGCAGCCCTCTCGCCGTACATGCTAGGCTTGATCGATTATCTTCGAAGTATGATACAGCCTCGGGCTATCGTATGGATGGTCGATGCATCGACTGCGAAGCTGGAGGGGATAGAACCAAAGCACGAGTGGGTATTCGGAGATGCACCGACCGGACCGGTTGAAATGATCGAAAACGATCTTCGCTTTGAAGTCGATTTGCAATCAGGGCAAAAAACCGGCTACTACCTTGACCAGCGAAACAATCGCGCCGCTGCTGCGAGTTGGATTCCACCCGGTTCCAAAGTTCTTGACGTCTGTTGCTATGTCGGAGGTTTTGCGTTGACGATCGCAAAGCATAGCCCGGGCAGCGATGTCTTGGGTATCGACACGAGCTTTCCGACTGGTTTGCCGTTCCGCGCG
>JANPLJ010000244.1:0-27319 GCA_031426475.1 Pirellulaceae bacterium
CTTCGTCGCGAGCACGCATGCTTACTTGCTGTTCTTCACAAACCAAGGAAAAGTCTATTGGCAGAAGGTTTATGAGATCCCACAAATGAATCGCGAGAGTCGCGGTCGGGCGCTGGTAAATCTGTTGAACCTGACACCGGAAGAAAAGATCCTTGACTGCGTCGCGGTTCGACATTTCGATTTGCCAGGTCACTTTTTGATGATGGCTACGAAGAAAGGCGTTATCAAGAAGACCGAACTGGAAGCGTATAGTCGACCTAAGAAGGGTGGTATTATTGCGATCAAGCTTCGCGAAGGCGACGAATTGGTTGATGTGCTCATTGCGAAACCCAACGACCAAATCGTTCTCGCGACGGCAGGTGGGATGGCGATTCGATTCCCAGAAAGCCACGCTCGTTCGATGGGTCGAAATACATCCGGTGTAAAAGGTATCTCGCTCAAGAAGGGCGACGAAGTAGTGGGAATGGTTGTCGCTGATTCCAATGCGACCCTTCTGACGGCTTGCGAATTCGGCTACGGTAAACGAACAAACTTCGGGCCTGGCGATGAATTGGCTGGAAAAGACGTCGAGTTGCCTGACGATGAAATAGCGGAAGATGGTTCCGTAGTAGAAGCTCCCGAACCAGCAGAGCCCGAGGATGTTGCTGACAGCGATGATATCTCGTCGGCAAACCGTTATCGAGCTCAGCGGCGCGGTGGTAAGGGTGTGATTGATATCAAGACGACCAAACGTAATGGCCGCGTGATCGGAATCACGGCTGTCACGGATGAGGATGAACTGATGATGATGACGACTCGCGGCAAGATCCAACGAGTGGCAGCACGCGATGTCAGTGTGATCGGTCGAAACACCCAAGGCGTTCGGATCATGTCGCTCGACGAAGGCGATACGCTGACCGCGATTGTGCGAGTACCGATGGAAGCAGTCGCTGAAGGTGAATTGCCCGCGGAAGGGACTGGAGCGATCGATCCAACCAATATCGTGCAGCCGACCGATGCAGTGGATCCACCGACTGCGACGGACCCACCGGTACCGAATGACTCGGACGACACGACGGAAGAATAATCGATAGGAAACGCTTGTCGGTTTGCATCCCGTTACCTCGCCTTTACTCGTAGCCGAACTGGCAACAATTCGGATACAACAAAATTGTTTCCGGTGGTGTCGCTTCGCTCAACCACATATGCATCAACTTAAGGAATAGTCAAGTTTTTCTGGATTTATGAGGAGTTCGATCGTCCCTGGCTTGCTTCGCTTGTCGCGACGAGCACTCTTTGAAGTTTTGTTATAAAAGCGTTGCAGAATTCGTTGCAGACTGCTGTTCTGTTCTCCAATTTCCAGCGATAGACAATCGGCAATTTGTTCAACGATACTTGGTACCAGTTTAGCGATCCGAGCGAAGCTGATTAAACCGCCCGAGCGCCAACCGCATAGGACTATCAGCCAATGTTGGATCAATGCCGCGCACAATCTTGCCCATAATCTGACGAGTTTTGTCGCATCGTTCTTGCCATTGAGCAAACCAACCAGGCCAATGGATTTCCAACGTTTGAAGAGCAATTCGATTTGCCAGCGGGCACGGTACAGAACCACAGCTTCTTGAATCGTGAGTTTATCCGCTGGAAGATTTGTTACCAAGAACGTCCAATCACATGCCTGCAAGGCTGCATGGTTCGGAGCTGGACGCCCCCGCTTTTTTTGCGCCAAATTTAATTTGCGCCGTCGTTCATCTGCAATCGCAGAAGGGACTTTCCAAGCAATCAACCGGCATTGCAATCGCACCTTGGTTCCGATCTCAATACAGCAATCCACCACATGCAACTCTTGCAAAACTAAATAATCAATTACATTTCCAATCCTTTTGCCTTCAATCCAGATAGTGGTTGTGCGTTGTATACGCGATAAAAACCAAGCCCCGGCATTGCTCAGAGCAGTGAAAACGGCGATGCTGAAATAACCTAAATCGGCGATACGCAGCGTTCCCGCAACGCGTTTTGTACTTTGACGTGAGCAGGATACATCCGGATCTTTTCCTGCTTCGATTTCGACACACTCCAAGCGTCCCGTCCGCAATTCCAATTCCGTTTGAAGTTTCATCGCCGACTTGCCAAAGTCGTTAGTGCCACCGCGACCAGGATATCGCAGCTGCTCACTGTCAGGCAAAACAATAGAAGAACTATCCCCAATATTGACCTCTGCGAAGCGTTCGAGGATCGGTGCCAGAGCTTGATCGGATTGCACAATCAGCGCCGTAGCTTTTTGGAACAAGGACTCCAAGAATCTTGCGGACTTCATAGTAAAACGCTTTTCAATAGCTTGCTTTGAGACTTCGACATCACAACTGGCGGCCATCGCGGCAACCTGCTCGGCGTTGGCGTTTGGTGTTTGCAAGAATGCCAATACAAAAGTTTTGGCGAGTGAAACGGCGGTAAACTTTCGCTGGCGAACAATGACTCGATTCTCCTGATTTGCTATCGCGGCACAATTTCCGAACATTCCTTGTATCGCCATACCGACCTGTGCTAAGGTACTCATGCGGAAGCTCCTTCTTCTGAGTGCTGGATTATTTAGACGTAACCAGCCTCAATTGAGGGAATTCCGCTCTTTAGATAAATACCAATATCCTTAAGTTGATGCATATGTGGTAAGCGAAGCGCCACCACCGGTACATTGTGATTGATGATTGCATCCCGAAGGGATGCCAGAAAGTTCCAAGGGCGCAAGAGATGTCAACCTACCTGAGCCTCCATTACCATTTGGTCTTCAGTACCAAGGATCGCCGACCGTACATTCATCGCGATTGGCGAGATCGTTTGCATGGTTACCTCGGTGGAATCGCGAATGGTTTACAAGGAATCCCCGAGAAAATCGGCGGAGTTGAAGATCACATCCATTTGCTCGTCGGGCTCAAAGCGACACATTGTCTCGCAGATTTCATGCGTGAGCTCAAGAAAGCCGCCTCCATTTGGGTACATGAAGAGTTGGGCAAGAAAGAGTTTGCATGGCAAGAAGGTTACGCGGCCTTCACCGTCAGCGCAACCGCACGGGAGGCCGTCATGACGTACATCGCCGATCAAGAATCACACCATCACAAAACGTCATTCCGTGATGAGCTCGAATCGATGTTGAAACGCGCGGGCGTGGCCTATGATCCGAGGTTTCTCGATTGAGCATGTCAACTAACGTTCTGCGATCCCTATCGGGATCGAAAATCGCGATCGGACAATTCCGGTGGTGGCGCTTAGCTTACCACCGGCTAATGTCTAAGAATCCCTTCTGGATAACGTCCGCTAAAATTCTGAGGGACTAATCTCTCACCGATTAATACTCAATACTCAACACTCACCACTCAACACTCAACTTCGATGCCCTCCGAAACCATCCTATCTCCCGAAGACCGCGATCGTGTGTCACGACTGCAGCTCTACGCGCGCGGTGTGGTCGATGGTTTATCGGTTGGGCAACATCGATCGCCGCACAAAGGGTTCAGCGCCGAGTTCAAAGAGCATCGGCCGTATGTCCAAGGCGATGAAACTCGTTTGATCGACTGGAAGTTGTTTGGCAAGACCGATCGACTATTTATTCGACAATATGAGGAAGAGACAAATCTTCGATGTACGCTTCTCGTAGACCAAAGCGGATCGATGGCGTATCGCGGATCGGCTTTGAATGCCGTTTCTAAACACGAATATGCCATTCGACTAGCAGCTTCGCTTGCATATCTGCTGATTCAGCAACGCGACGCCGTTGGACTTGCGCTCGTCGACGAAGTATTGCAAAAACATATCCCACCGCGTGCCAATCCCAGCCACCTTCAGCGGCTCATGGAAGCGATGGTTCAGTCGACGTGCACTCGTGAGACCAAGCTTAGCCATGCTCTAAAGAGTGTGGCTCCGCGGATTCGAGGCCGCGGTGTGGTGATATTGATTTCAGATTGTTTTGATGATCTCGAAAGTTTGATTCGATCGTTGAGCTACTTTCGCTTGAGCCATAGCGAGGTCGTGATTTTTCAAGTTTGGGATCGCGATGAACTGGAATTCCCGTTTCGACAACGGATCGAATTTCGGAATCTTGAGTTGCAAAGCCAGAGCAAGATGGTCGACCCAGGGACGATTCGGCGCATCTACTTGGAACGCGTCGAAAAATTTCGCTCGGATTTGGCAAAACGCTGTGCGCGGCATCGTATCGACTTGGTTCCGTGCGTTACCGACCAATCCCAGGCCGAAATTTTGGCGAGCTACATTGCTTCGCGGGGGCGGCCCTAATGCAACCCTGGATGACCTTTCTCAATGCTTCGCTGTTGGCTGGTACGGCTGCATTTGCGATCCCGTTGGTGATTCATCTCCTGAATCGTTCTCGCTTCAAAACGATCGACTGGGGCGCTATGATTTTCATCGAGGATGCTCTTCGATCGAACTCGCGTCGAATCGAATGGCAAAAGTGGTTGCTGCTGCTTTTGCGGTGCGCGATTCCGATCTGCTTGGCTCTGTGTATGGCCAGGCCCCTTTTGCAAAGTAGCACCGTACTTCCCCATATCCAGGGAACGGCCTCCATCGCGACGTGCCTGTTGATTGATAATAGTCTTTCGATGGATGCGAAGCTTGATAGACCCTCTGGACCTCCGATGACCGCTTTCGAGATTGCAAAGCAAGATGCGATGCTCATGATCCAATCATCTGCTCGCAATAGTCGCTGGTCAATCGATGCTCTTGGCTCAGGGGCGTCTCATCCTGCCGAGTTCAGCTCGCGGGACGTTGAACGTCAAGCCACCGCGTTGAAAAAAATGCCTCGCGGGTCCGGCAATGGCGATCTCTTGGCCTCATTGGACAGGGCGTTGGCAAGCCTTGCGAAGTCATCCGAGAGCCGACGCCGGATCGTGGTGTTGTCGGACTTCCAGAAATCGATGTGTGAGAAGATTGATCCAAGTCAACTTGCCGCGATGCGTCAGCGATGTGAAGCGATCCCCAACCCGCCATCGATTTACTTTGCTCGAATTAGCCAGTCGGATTCTCAAAGGAAATCACTCAGAAACTTGACGGTACAAATTGATACGTTAACGCGTTCCGTTGTCGGTGTCAGTCAGCCTTGGGAAGTGAGGTTGGTTGTTCGAAATTTTGGGGCTGAAATGGCAGGCGGATTGAAACTAGTTTTATCGATCGATGGCACGGCCATTTCTTCTAAATCGCTCGATGTTCCTGGGAACGCTGAAACACAGTTGGCACTTGGAATGTCATTTACCGAGGCCGGCTCGCATCGAGTCGAAGCGAAATTGGAGATCGACGACGCGATTGCGACCGACAATCTCGCATCGTGGTCGATTCTAGCCTTAAACACGATCCCTGTTCTTGTTGTCGATCCCACCCTCAAAGATCGGAAGCAAACTCCGGAATCGGAATTTTTGAACGCTGCGTTGGCACCATTTTCGGATACGGCTGAGCAGCGCTCAAATCTTTTTCGGGTTTCGCGGGTCAGCCCGGACGAGCTTTCACCCGATAAGGTTGGTCTCTATAAAGTGATCATTCTTGCCAACGTCGCTCGCCTGAACGATTCTGCTGTCGTTCCACTGATGGACCATGTTCGCATGGGCGGAATACTGGCAATCTTTGCGGGCGATCGAATCGATCCAGATTGGTACAACAAAAGGTTTGGATCGACCGTATTCAAAAATGATGAATCGACTCCTGGGGTCGAGCAACGTTGCCTGCCCTTCTTGTTTGACAAGACACCGCAATCTATCGCTTCCAATGAAAACGGAATCAAACTGCGTCGAGAGAATTTCCAGCATCCTGCGGTGAGCTTTCTCAACGACACCCGCGTCGGAAGTCTGGACAACATGGAGGTGCAGAGTTGGTATCGGATGTTACCAAATTCGATAGACGAAAACAATAAATCGAGAGTCTTATTGTCACTCGTCAATGGCGATGTTTTTTTCGCCGAACGAACGTTTGGCGATGGCACGATTCTTCAGTGCTCTACATCGGTAAGCGACCGGTGGACGAACTGGCCTTTGAGGCCGATCTTCCTTCCCATGCTCCAACAGCTATTGCTGAATTCCACTCCGCCGATCCGATGGCAGATGAACGTAGAGACCGGACAGCTACTGAATGCTCCTTCGCCGCTGTTGCTGGACTGGATAGCCGACGGAAACAGTCGCGCGAGCAAGTCATCGCTGAGGCGAGGAATTTCGAAAACTCGATCGTTATCCCCCTCACCCCCAGCCCCTCTCCCCGAAGACGGGGAGAGGGGAGCAAAAACTGATGGTGATTTAAGTGCTGATGAAGATCGATTTCAGGCCACGATTTGGCAACTCCCGGATGGGCGAGAGGCGCATGGAGACTCGGTGATAACGGATGTGCCCGGTACTTATTCCATCGATGGGTTAACCGAGGCGACAGTTTTTTTGTCGGCACAGGCTCCGATCGATGAATCGAACCTGGAGGTCGAATCGGAAGATGGATTGAAGTCATTAGCGGATCGGCTAGGTGCCACGATGATGGGTTATCCGGACGATTTTGCGAAGCTTGAAAATCGCGGTAATCGCGAGTTATGGCGATGGTTTTTGGTCGGCTTACTCGCTTTACTCTTCGGGGAATTGTTGATTCAACGTCGACTTTCGGGAGTTGCTGCATGACGAAGCTGCGATTCTTGGGAGACATTTCGTTGCTCGGTGGAATCGTGCTAGCGATATTGGCTGGCGGATTGTGCTATTGGCTCTATCGCCAAGAGACGCGGCGTTCGGGTTTGCCCTATGGGAGGTTATTGCCATGGCTGCGCGCGGTCGCTGTCGCACTGATTGTATTGATGCTAACCGGCCCAACACTCCAGCATCGATGGCGAGATGGAACGCCCGGGAAATTGACGATCATCGTCGATGATTCCGAAAGTATGAGTTTGACCGATGGGCAATCCGATAGTCGTTATGCAAGAGCGGTCGACGGTTTACTGCATACGGACCCCGACCTTCTTCCCAAGCTGGCAGAGTCTTTTGAAGTGAAGCTCGTTCGCGGAAGCACTCGACAAACAACGGAATTGTGGTCGTCGACCATCGCGATGCAAAGCGACTTACCTGAGTCTTCCGCGGCCTGGATTCCGAAAGAGTTCGGTCCTTCGACAAAAATGGGCGAATTGCTCGATCATGACCAATCCTCGTTTGTTGTGTTGCTTACAGATGGTCAGGTAAACGGAGGCAGTTCGCTTGTTGAGGCGGCACAGCGAGTCCCGTTTGGCCAACGTCGCATTTTTACGATTGGTTATGGACAAGAAACGGCACCGGCAGATCTTACGATGGTCACCGTCGAGCATCCCGATCGGTTGTTTCGTCGCGATTCGATGACCGGCAAGTTGGTTATCCGCGATACGATGCCCATCGGGCAATCCTATCGCGTCCAAGCATGGCACGAAGATACGTTGGTGTGGGAACAACGATTGACCACCGAAGGTTCAGGTCAGCGGTCTGTCGCTTTCAGTTTTCCGGTTGAGAAACTTGTCGAGGAATCGCAATCCAAAAGCCAAAACCAGTCATCCATTCATCAGGAGCTGGCCTCGATTCCGATTCAACTCGATTTCCGAATCGTCGATTGTCCGGGTGAAGCGAACACAAACAACAATCGACGTGAAATCAGTGTGTGGGGAGACTTGCATCGTTCGCGCGTTCTCTTGATCGATGGACGCAGCCGATGGGAATCCCGATATCTGAAGAATCTTTTCGAACGCGATCCGTTCTGGGAAATCAATGCGGTTATCGCCGAGCCTGCGGCAGTCCTAGGCGGCGTTGGTCGACTACCAACGGGTAAATCAGAAGGTCAATTTCCCGATAGTCGCGACGCGTTGATGGATTACGATTTAGTGATCATCGGTGAATTGCCAGCTCTCGCGCTTTCACACGAACAGCAACAATGGCTGGTCGATTTTGTGGTCGAATCGGGGGGCGGTTTGATCGTCGTGGATGGGCGTCGCGAATCGTGGATGGCACCCGAGCTTGAGACGCTGACGACGTTACTGCCGGTTCGTCGGATATCGAGCAAGCCAAACGCCATCGAGGAGCTTGTGGGGATTCAACTGACGCCAACGGGCCGTTCGCTGGCAGCTATGAGTGTTGACGATTTTGAGAAGCGCGACGTTAGCGATTTATGGGGATCACTGCCACCGCTCCACTGGATTGCGGATACCGATCCGATCCCAGGTAGTGAAGTCTTGGCGATTCATTCATCCGACGTGAATCTCGCACAGCCACGGTCGATTTTTGTCACCCGATTGCAAGGAGCGGGACGCATTTTTTATTCGGCAACGGATGAGACTTGGCGATGGCGATATAAAGTAGCCGACAAGTTTCATACTCGACTGTGGAATCAAATCTCGCGTTGGATTATGCGAACTCCCTACGTCGTCGAAAGCGAGTACGTAAGCTTGGATGCAGGCCGAATGACTTATGCTCCTGGACAAGCGATTGAAATCCGATGTCGATTGAAACGAGAGGACGGGACCCCGTTGGTCGATGCCGACGTCGAAGCCGCGATTCAACGCAATGGCCAAAACGAGCTCATGCTTAGATTGACCGCCGATTCCGAAGTTCCGGGCGTCTATCGCGGAACAGCCACCCAATTGCCACCCGGCGACTATACTGTTTCCGTTTCCGCATCGGGTGTCCCACGCGACGCGACGGCCGTCGAAACTCGTTTTGTAGTCGCCCGAACGGATTCACAGGAACTCGACGATCAAACGAGCGATATGGCGACGCTTCGTCGAATTGCCGAATTGACAGACGGCAAATGCATACCAGAGAATGAGATTTCCTCGCTCCTTGACCAATTGAAGCCGCTTAGCCAAGGTCGTATCGTCGAATCCGAGATCCTGCTTTGGCAAAGCTATGCGTGGTTCCTGCCTATACTGTTATGCTTATCGATGGAATGGTGGATTCGAAAGCGAGTCGGTTTGATATGACAACCCTAAAGCCTATCGTACGTCAAAGACTGTTCGAATTTAAACGTCGCCGCAATCAATTGTTAGCCATCAAAGGTTTGTCAGCGGCAATCCTTCTAACGATCTCGGTCGGTCTTGTCTGTGCAGCCATCGATGCACGATGGGCGCTTTCGCTCAACACTCGATGGATTATTGCAACCAGCATCTATCTCGCAATCGCTATCACCATCGGAATTCTGGCGATCGGACCGAGCCTTCGAGGTCGATCGTTAGCTTGGTTGGCGAGCATGTTTGAACAAGCGGAACCCAAGATGAAGGATCGATTGATCGCTGCGATCGAACTCTCGAGCGAATTCATGCACCCATCAGCAAATCGCCCCACCCCCCTCTACGATCGGAGTACTCTGGATTCAGCCGACTTTCGCAGGGCAGTTCAACAGAGTGCTGCGCGACGCATCGAATCGATCCAAGTCACCGATGTGCTCCCATGGCAACTTATCAAACCTTGGATGCTGAGCAGTGCATTGATCCTGGTCGGGGTTGCGTTGCTTTGCTTTGTTCCAAATCTCCACTTGGCGAGTCGACTAGGACGAGTCCTACTGCCAATGGCGAACATCGGGCGAGTTTCCAAGTACTCCATCGAAATCACCAAACCATCATCCGCTTACCAATGCATTCCAGAAGAGAATGTTGTTGCAATTCAAGCCACTATTCACGGCGGCATTCCCTCGTCGGTAATTTTAGAAACAGAATCGCTCGATGGGAACGACAACAAGACGCAGGCGATGCACAACGAGTCCGACTCGACAAGTCAGAGCCTTTTTCAAATTCATTGGTCGCCGCCACTCGGAAAGACTCGCTATCGCGTTCTCGCAGAAGATGCGTCGACGGCATGGTATCAAATCGACGTCCGCCCATTTCCGAAAGTCGAGAAGTTCTCGATCGAATATCGATATCCGGAGTACACGCGTGAACCGAACAGGACGTTCGAAAGCGATCAAGGAAATTTGGAAGCATTGGCCGACACCATCGCTTCAGTTTCAATCTTCGCTAATCAAGCTCTATCGGGAGGAGAGTTTCGCGTCCAAGTAAAAGACCGGTCGTTGGAAACAGAGAATTCCGATACGCGAATTCCAATACATCGTTCTCACGACGGCCAATGGACCGCCGAAGTACCGATTCATCGAAACGCCACGTATCGCATCGATCTCGTTGCAGCCGATACCAAGTTCACGAATACCTTCAGTCCGAAATACACAATAAACGCGATCACCGATCAACCGCCATCCATTCGATGGACCAAGCCAAACGAGTCAAGTTTTGCGGTTCAAGCGAATCAGCTTCTCGATTTGGCCGCCGTCGTTTCTGATGAAATTCCAATTGTTTCCTTGACACAACAAATGAAATCGGGGAGCAACGACTGGCGTGATCGATCCATTCCTGTTGGCGAGCTCGCCGAACAAGGAATCGATTTGTTGCTAGATCTTGGCCCTCTCAATGTCAAACCGGGCGATATGGTCCAGACTCGATTGGTTGCGACTGACCGAAAAGGCCAATCGACTACGTCGACGGTCCTAGAGCTCGTCGTTTCGAGTATGTCGCTCGATCCGGAGAGACAGACGAAGATGCGTGATCGGGTTGAATTAGCAAAACAAGTTGACGCGTATCATAAGAAACTGGAGGAGCAGTCAAAATCGACTCGCGTCATTCGCGAGCAATGGAAGAAGAATCCCGACGATTTAACTTTACAGCGACAACTAACCGATTCGATTGCGGAGTTCAGTGTGACAGCTCGTCAAGAATCGGCTCAGCTTCAACGGAAGATAACCGAGTTGCTACCCAAGATGGACGACTCGGTGAGCGCCACGGAACTTGAGTTGGTTGCCCAGAGTATTGCCCGAATCGAAACCGTGAACTTGAATTCCTTGGAGCTTTCCGTTCCACAATCGGCAGAGAAACCGCAAGACCCAAAAACGATTGAGCAATCCACTGAGCAGATTGACAAGATCACCAAGACCACCAGTCAAATCGCCAAACGTACACGAGACTTTGTAAGTCATGATGTATTGAGCCAAGTCGGTCAAGACTTGAGCGTGCTTCTCAGGCATCAACAGGAGTTGAGGGGCTCGATGGGCGAACTCCTTCCCGAGCAATATCGTCGCCGACAGATGTTGGTCGCACGACAGATGCAGGACTTATCAGAGCTTCTTCGAGAACAGATTCCTATACTTCAGAGTCGGTCGGAACGTACAGCAAGGCAATGGACCGATTGGCTGGATACTCAAGTTCGTAAAATACACGACGTAACAGGTAAAGAAGGCAAAGAACCGCCAGCACAAGAAACTCAGTCCGAACGAGATCGACTTGCAAAACAAATTGAAGAAGAGCTGCAGAAGCATCAGAACTCGGGAAATATCGATAGTGGGTCTCCTCAGGAACAGTTGCAAGCTCGCAAAGAATTGCGAGAGAAGGTCGATAGTTCTTCACGCACGATTGAGCAACTGGCAAAAGCAGTTTCGCAATTGGACCAGCCCAAGCACGCGGAGAATGCCGAAGCCGAGATTGCACGACAACTGCTTCCGGCGTTGGAGCAGCTCGCCGTCCGTCGCGAACTGCAACAAGCAAGGCACGACGGTGACAACCAATTTGTCGCGGATTTAGGAGAAGCGTATCGTGCAGCCCAAGCCATCGCGCGAGACCGACACCTCGATCCGAAAGCGACGCGTGGAAAACTCGAGGCACTTGAAAAGTCGATGAAAACACTCGAAGCGATACACGACTTGCAACAATCTTCGGAGACTCTAGAACAACTCCATTCGACCGAGCGTTGGAAATCAAATTCACTGGATGCTCGCTTCGAGCAGCCACGTGTCTGGGACGCCTTTCGTCAACAAATAACGCAAGCTACTCATGAGCTCGCCGGCGCGAAAGCACCTCGGGAAACGATTGCCGGGCTTCAGACGCTTCAGAAAAGCGAGCTCATGCAGCGAGCTGATAGCAAAATTGGGCCGCGGCGATGGACCAGCACCAGTACGGCGTCAGCGGCGCAAGAGCTTGAAGAACTGCAAGGAGAGCTTCGATCGCAGATGGCTACACTGACAGAAGTTGCCAATGAAGCTCGCCAGAACTTGGCAGCTCATACACCGAAGGTCGCAGACCTTGCTCGCGATGCTGCTGAGAAGACTCGAGAGGGAAGCGAAGAGACCAAAAGTCTCAGCAAAGCCGTTGCCGATGGAGAGGTCCCCGATGTAGCGCCTCGCGTGGAACAGCTCAAGCAAGACCTGGAAAAGACGGAGCCCGCCCTGGAGCAACTTCGCGAAGCGCTGGCGGATGTTGCGAGTCGTCAAGACCTGATGAAACAATCCGATGCTGAAATCGCTCGAGATGCAGACGCTTCGATCGCAATTACGAACGATCTTGAAAAGCGAATCAGCCAATCGATCGAGCACGTTGCCGAGGCATCAAACAACGACGCGACTCGTCAACAACTCGACGCATCGGCCAGCACACAAGATCAAGCAACCAAGTCGCTGGAGCAAATCGCTAGTCACTTTGAAGCGATGAACAATGCAAAAGCCACGCCCACCCCTCCTCCTTCCATCGCAAATCCGACGCCGAGCGCAATCGCGGAAGCAGCCAAGGAGGTCGCTCATCAACCTGAAATGGACCAAGCTCATGCGGAAGCTGAACAGCTTCGTCGCTTGGCAAGCCTTGATCCGAAACAAGTCTTAGAACAGCTTGAAAAAGAACTCGCTCGCAATAAGCCGATGAGGGTTGAGCTATCCAATATCGCCGAAGACGCTGTCGAGAATGCATTGCAAACACTCGAATTTACGGCGGATCGAGAGCAAGAGATGAGCGTTGGTCTTGAAAATTCGGATCTCGATTTTTCAAAGCAAAAGGAACGCACGCTTGGAGATACTCTACGAGTTGCAAAACACGCAAAATCCATCGCGGAGAACCTCGCAACACGCGTCCAATCGATGGCAGATCAAATTCCAGCTCGCGAAATCCGAAAGGACGTCCAGCGAATGCGCGATGATCTCCAACGAGCGGTAGAAGCTGCCGAAGCCACCGATGCCAAAGCGTCGATGAAGAAGATAGTGGAATCAGCAAAGGGCTTAGAAACGCAGCTTGAGTATTTTCGGCGAGGCATGGCCCGACAAGCTATTTCACTGGAGGAAGCATCCGAAAAGCAAACGGCGGCAAACGAAAATCAACGTCGCGAACGAAAACGAACGATGGAAGATTTGCAAAGTCGATTTCGCGAAGAAGATGTCCGTCAGGCTTTTGCGCAGGAACGCAATCGTCAGCAAGAAACACAACAAGCCGATCAGGAACGCAAGAAAGCTGAACGCAATGTTGAACAAAAGAAACGAGACCTTGACCAAGCACAACGTCAAGTCGCAAAAGGTGACGAGTCGGATGCGAAGCAACGAGCGGTCGAAAACCATCGAGCCCAGCTGCAGTTCGCTGAAGCTGACCTGCAATGGGCCCAGCAACAGCGAGTGGAATCGGAAGCTAGACAAACGGCCGCAAAGAAAGCCCGCGAGCAACTTCAGATGAATGAACTCAAACCGTTGAATGCGCCCGATCCCGTCTCGCAGTTCAGCAGTCGCACGGCAATCGCGGCATCGCTTGCAGCTCAAGAAGCCGTCGCTGAACTGCGAGCTTCGCTCGGCCAAGCCGAGAAGGTCGAAGAACCGAAGGCTGCTGCACAGGCATTGATGGACGCGACAACGGATCAAGAGGGACTTCAGAAAGGGATCGAAGTAGCAGCAGAAGCCCTCGCGCGAGCCTCACGCCATGAAGATCGACTGGCGAACCCAGACATTCATGCCGTTATCGAACAACAAGCTGCTCAGGTTGCGACGATCGCTCATGAAAGTATGCATCGAGCCAAAGAATGGATCGAGGCGGCTGCCAATGAAGCCAAACCTGCTTCACGGAATACTCCCGCTCAAGCAAGTGGCCCCACCACACGCCAGAGTCAACAATCGCTTCAATCAGCCGAACAAGCGCTGCGAGAACAAGCAGATTCTCTTCGAACCGCGACCAATCGGGAGAAAAACCCAAACAACACAGGAAACGCAGCAACGGATGCGACAGCAGCGACAAAGAAAGCGAGTGGGTTGCTATCGCCCCAGGAGATGGCTCAGATGCTTGACGAGCTTGACCAACAATTGAACTCGTCGCCCGAAGCGGCACGTGATCAAACCGACGCGGCCGGCGCGAAGAAGAGTGCGAAGTCGTCGTCTCAGAAGTCCGGGCAACCCTCGAAAGCCGGTGCGCCGAGTGAGCCGTCCGATCCGGCTGCCGACGAGCGAGCACAAACGCTCGCCGATGCTGCCCAGCGACTGGCTGCCGAAATGAATCAACAACGTCAAGCGATGGAATCGTCTCCGAAAACAATGCCCGAAACCGGCGCCCCCGATTCACAATCACGATCAGCGACTCAGCCCGGTAAATCCTCGACCGGGATCGTGATGCCGGTCGACATCGAGAACATCGAAGACTGGGGAAAGCTCCGTCAACAATCGGCCGAAAATGCGCTCGAAGGAGATCGTGAGCAGATTCTACCCGCCTATCGGCAGCAGATTGAAGAGTATTTCCGAATCCTGTCGAAACGCCAGCCAACGAAGTAAGCTATCTTCATGATCGACCATATCTTCCAAACTCTTGCTCCCCCGCGACCCGTCCCCTCACCCCCCGGCCCCCTCTCCCCAGAAGACTGGGGAGAGGGGGAGAGAGGGATTACGGAACGGTATCGCTCGAACTTCCGATCAGGAATGAGAACCCAATGGTTCGGCTTCGCGATAGCGATATTCCTATCGATGCTCCTGCCTTCAGACGGATTCGCTCAACCATCCGCGATCACGCAAAAAGACGCCGTCGATATCGCCGTCGACAAGGGAATCGACTTCCTGATTACTAAGCAGCGTCCCGATGGTTCGATATTTGATCGTGGCTACGCGACCGCGATGACCGCGTTGTCGGTAATGGCGATGGCTTCGAACGGAACGACCTTGGGAGAGCCGACACCGAGAAGCATCGCGATGATGAAAGCGGTCAACCATATTTTGAAAGACGAGTTACGAGACTCTCAAGGCTATTTTGGTCAAAAGGATGATTCACGCATGTACGGCCACGGCATTATTGCACTGATGCTGACCGAACTCTTAGGGATGGGTGCAAACACCGAGCAAGACGCGAAACTACATAAGTGTTGTCGAGAAGCTATCTCGCTTATCCTTCGCTCGCAACAAGTCCCAAAGAATTCGACGCATCGAGGTGGATGGCGTTACACACCCGATGCAACAGATTCCGATCTTTCGGTAAGCGTCTGGCAGCTGATGGCATTGCGATCTGCAAAGAATGATGGCCTGGAAGTACCGAGCGGTGCAATCGACGACGCCGTCGAGTACTTGGAGCGCTCGTTTACATCGTCGCTGGATCGAACCGGCCGACCGATCGAAGTCGGTGGGTTCGCTTACACGGCGACTCAAAAGAATGCGACGTACACGATGACCAGCGCTGGACTCCTCGCATTGCAAGTCTGTGGCCGCTATGAATCGCCACTTGTCGCATCGGCTAGTGATTGGTTGGTATCCAATCCGCCCAAGTGGGGTGATCGCTTCTTCTTCTACGGCACCTACTATTACTCGCAAGGCATGTACCAACGCGGCAACAAGTACGCTCAAGAAGCGGACGAAACAGTCCAAAGAATCTTGCTTGAAAAGCAACAATCCGACGGCAGTTGGGTCGCGCAAGGCGGCGAAGAATCCGGTCCCGGCACAGTCTATTCAACCAGCCTCGCCATTCTCAGCCTCTCCGTCAAGTACCACTACCTGCCGATCTATCAACGTTGAGGCATCGCATAGCGACGGATTGCCTTCGTAGCGGTACCGTTCGAGCCGTTTATTGCCGCATACCGGAGGGCTTGGGCTCTCTTCAAACGCCTTTTTCGGTCAGAGGCTTTCGCGTCTCATGGCAGTCGAAGCGCTTACCGATTTACCCGTCATAAACAGCGGCGTCTTAAGCCAACTGATACTCTCGGCTTCGACGGTGATCGAAACGGTGACGAGGCTCCCGCTGGGGGCTGTCGAGATCGAACTCGGATTGAGCGTAATCGTAGCACCGTTGATGTTGGAACCGACTAAGAGTTGTTGGACCGTTGATTGTACGTCGGTACTGGTAGCTTCGGGCAACGATGCCATCCTGGCTCCTTCGCGCGAGATGTTGGTCAGCACTTGTTTGACCATGGTCATTCGCCCCATTTCGATGATTCCCAATGTGAAAAGAATCATGAGGGGGGCGACCAACGCGAATTCGATCATCGCCGCACCCATTCGGTTCGGATGCGTGCGATTTCGTTTCTTGTGTAGACTCTGAAGTGGCAACATGATGATTTCTCGAGCGTTACGGGATGGAGTAAGTGATTGCAAAATTGCGGTCGTCTGCGAGTCCGTTTACTGGACAAGGATAACGGCTGAGTAGATAGCGTTGCTCCACGCCCGACTCGCATCGCCGGGCACAACGTTTCTTGCGATGATGGGGGCTGGCTGGACGATCAATTGTTTCGAACTCATCGATCCTGTCAGCTTTACATTCAGAATGCGGACGCCGACCCACTGCACGATGGTATAGTTGGCATTGTTTCCGTTTCCGCTGACATTCGAGAAAATGGGGATGATTCGAGTCTCGCCGATTATCGATGCCAACTCGTCCTTGACCCCCGCACTTATTCCCGTGTCTCCGTTGAGGGCCATCGTCCCGTTTGCGTCTAGCACTAGTGGCTTTCCAAGATCATCAAGATCCTCCGCCGATACTCCATGGATAATTTGTCTTGCGATATCTGCGGTACTGTTGTTCGAACCACCGATGTCGACGGTTCCTCGATTTCCTGGAGAGCCCGTTCCTTGCGGATAGAGGTTGACTTCTCGAATACCGTCGCTGCCGCTGGTGAGCAGTCCGGTAACAGCGTTGTAACTGTAGATATCCGAACCGCCACCATTCAGCATGGCATTCCACGTCTGCAGATCGAGCGCGAACGGAAGCAAATTAATACCCGAGGCGGAAGTCGGTGGTGAGGAAAATCCTTTGACTTGGATCGCCATCGCCGACGTCGCGTTGACCGTCATCTGGGTCCCTGTTTCCCCGAAGACTCTCGCGAAGAAGAATGGCACGATGCCGTTCGACTGAGCTGTCCTTTGTACGCGTACACGCACCGCATGGAACGGGTTTTGGGCATTCGAACTCAGCGTCGAACTCTCGCTCAGACTGGACAGGTAACCTTCTGTGATATCCGTTTCCTCGCCAAATGTTTGTAAAATCGGTCCGCTATTGCAGACTCGATTCTGGAAGGCAACCTGAGACGCAGCGGTCCTCATCAATGAGGTAGCTTGGAGCGAGCTATCGCCTTTGATTTTGCTGTCGAGCAACTGCCAACCGCCTGCCAATGCTGCGGAATCTGCCGTTCGACGCATTTCTGATTTGGACATGGCGAGGTAACCGATGTCAATCGAAAAAGCTAACATGCCCGCCAAGGTCGTCATCAGGAATAAGGCGAACACAAGTGTTACCCCCTGTCGGCTGCGCTCTCGAGCGAACCGATATCGATTGGGCGAACGTTTCAAGTTTCTATTCACGCTGTGCATGTGGACCTCGTAGAAGAAAAGGCGAAGGATCTATCGAAAACTGGGTTGCGGAGGCAACACTGCGTCCGCGACGCTTGCAATGTGTGGTCCACGACACCACGCATTCGTAGCCCCACCTGCAGAGTTTCGCGTTCATTGAATCTCTGCGTCGACGGGCACCGTATGTACATTCCCGTCCGATGTGTACAAACGCACGGTCTTGAGTCGAAAATGCTCCACGCGATTGGCTCCGTAGCCGACGCCAGACCATTCCGCCGATCGGTTGGGGCTGTAGCTATTCAACGTTACGACTTCGGCATCGAGAAATCGGACGCGCGTCGCTGGTCCACCGAACGTCCCCCAGGACTGGCTCGAACCGTTGGTCACTTCGCAATAGAGTTGATTATTGGCTAGAAACATTTTTTGCGTCCAGCGAATGGTTTCTCCGGGATGCGAAAGTTTGTCGCCATTCTCGCTGAAACTGTTGTCGACGACCTTTTCATCCTCAAACGCTCGCACTTGAAATCCGCCGGAAGAGAAATCGGGACGTTGAACAAGATTCAGATCAACACCAAAATGTTGTCCCTCCAATGACTGTGTTGGACTTATCCAGGTCAGGATTTGCGGCGAAGATTTTTCTGGGTCTGGTTCCCGAAGAACCACTTCCCAATCTTCTTCGACGCCTACCACGTTCGGTCCCGACTGACCGCCGCTTGGCAAGGCAAATGCCCCCGAAAGTATGACTGAAAGCCCACATTGCAAAACTCGACTTTTCATTGATATCCACCTTTCAAAGTGAATGCCGCATTGGAGTAGACGCAATGGAAAACATAGGTCGACTTTTGCCCGTCGGATTCAGTAAATCGCCTTAATCCGACCAGAAAAAAATATTCTTTAGCCAAAACCATTCCGTTTATGCCGGATGTGCGTCAAGTAAGTAGTCGTGAGGATCGTTTAAATGGCTTGACTTGAAGTCACCCGTTTGAATTCGGGGAGAAAAGGGTAAAGGCGTCCACGAAGATGACGCCGAGTTTGTACCTCGACTTTGATCTTCTCAGGGGTTGTGAGGTTTACTCATGTTTTGAGGGCAAATTGCCGAAGTAGTCTGGGATAGACATTGGGTCGTTCGGGATGCCGGAGATAGTTTGATTCTGCGATCTTGGCCGCACAGTATGCTGCTTTCGTGGAATTGAGGGCGACCAATGCTGCGTGGTTACGTCGGAGTCGTGTTGGAGTGCTTCATGGGTCCGGCTCGAAATGCTTGCCTTCGCTTGTTCTCAAGCTTAGCTTGGAGTGTTTCGCTAGCATTTTGGCAGGGACAATTGCCGTCGACGGCTGCCGAGCACGTCGTTTGCACTAGCAACGAAGGCGTTGCTTCGGTTGCCAGTTTTGATAGCTCTCAAAGCGATTCTCTGATTGTTTCGAATCACGAAATGCGCCCGCCAACGTCGAGCATCGGGCAGGAAGAATTGGATGCGGTTCTCGCGCGACTTGAAAATCTCGAAAAACGAGAAAAGTTGGCGGCAGAGAAACCGAAAGAAAATTCGAATCTGTGGACAGTGAAACTCGGTGGCCACGTGCAGATGGACTATATCAACTGGGCGAATGCCGACGCTGCGATCCCGGATGCGCAAGACTATTTCGAGTTCCGTCGATTGCGGCTCGTCGCAGAAGGAACTGGCTATCGAAACCTAGACTTTCGCCTTCAAATGACCCTCGAACCAGAGACCATCGGCGAAACGTTGCCATTGGGTACCGTGAGTTCTCCTGATGTCAAAGATGCGTACCTTTCGATGAACGAAATCCCTTTATTGGGTCGATTTCGTATCGGCAACTTCTTTGTGCCTTTTAGTCTGGAGCAAGTTACCAACGACACGAACAATATCTTCCTGGAGCGATCGATACCATCGCGTAGCGCCTTTGCTGCGGATCGCGAGGTTGGTTTCGCGCTCTACAACTGCACGGAGGACAAAAATCTAACTTGGACGACGGGTATGTTCTTCGACAGTATCAGCGAAGGACTGAAGGAACGGATCGATGACAACCAGGGATATCGGCTAAGTGGTCGCGTTACGGCCCTGCCTTATTATGATGGAGCATCGGACGGTCGTTACCTTTGGCATGTGGGGGCCGGGGTTCTACACACCAACGACCAAAACGACATCGTGCGTATCCGAGCTCGCCCGCAAATCCATGAAGGCCCACGGTTGATCGATAGCGGGGTGATCGCGGCTGACAGCTACACGACCGGCAACCTCGAATCCGCGATTGTCTGGGGACGATTCGCCGTGCAGTCCGAAGCCTTTTTATCCAGCATCGATCGCAACGTAGGCTCCGCGACGATCGGCGGCGCATATGTCCATGGCAGCTATTTCTTGACGGGCGAGAATCGTAAATTCGAGCGATTCGGCCAGCACGGTGCTCAGTTCGGTCGAAACAAACCAAAGACCAATTTCTTCGTGAAACGCGGCCAAGGCTGCTCGGGGTCGGGGGCTTGGGAAGCAAAAGCTCGATGGTCGAATCTCAGTCTTCGAGACCTCGATCGCGGTGAATATAATGACCTGACAGTCGGCCTGAATTGGTACTGGAACGACCGTACTCGTGTCATGTTCGATTGGATTCATCCCGTAACCAGCCGCGACACCGTCGTCGGGGAGACAACTTCCGATATCTTGGCGAGTCGTTTCGACTTCAATTGGTAGTCTGCCCGGGAGTTGCAGGCCATTGCAAGATCCTCGATAATTTGCAAACGGCTCTGAAGCATTTTCTATAGTATTTATTGGCGACTATTCAAGGATAGCGAGTGTTGGCCGATGGCTTCCAAACTTCATGCCTTGACTAGCCCAACTCGGCGACGATTTCTAAGCCAGCTTGGCTTGGGGACGATTTTCGCTGGTACTGGAAAGGACACTCGAGCTGATCAATCGCCGCCTTTCACTCAAGTGCCTGCCGCATTCTCACGATTGCAGCCAGATCTTCGATCGACGCTGACCTTCAACGATGGAAATCTAGTCAAAACGGCAGACGACTGGAATCGAAGGCGACTCGAGATTCGATCAGACTGGCATCGCATCATGGGGGAATGGCCTCCGATGGTTGATCATCCCAGCATCGAGATCATCGAAACGACAATGCGCGATAATGTAACGCAACAACGCGTACGAGTTCAAATTGCACCGGATCAAACGAGCGACGGCTACATTCTGATTCCGCCAGGCGATGGGCCATTTCCGGCTGTGTTTGTACCGTTCTATGATCCAGAAACGAGTATAGGTTTAAGTGACAAACCGTTTCGAGATTTCGCGTGGCAACTAAGCCAACGCGGGTGTGTTAGCTTATCGATCGGCTCGCCGGGCGGCGATGCACGTAAACCTGTGCTCAGTGAACGAGCCCGCTGTCAACCGCTATCGTACCTCGGCTATATCGCAGCCAATGCCTGGAATGCGCTGGCATCGTTGGACGTTGTCGACACGACGAGAATCGGAATCGTCGGCCATTCATACGGCGGCAAATGGGCAATGTTTGGCTCGTGCTTGTACGACAAGTACGCTTGCGCAGTATGGTCCGATCCAGGGATTGTTTTCGATGAGACTCGACCGAGTATCAATTATCAAGAGCCATGGTATCTTGGCTTGGATTCGAATGTGACTCGTAAACCGGGCCTCGTTCGCGATGATAGCCCACGAACAGGCGCCTACAAAACGCTAGTCGATTTGAAACACAATTTACATGAACTGCATGCACTCATGGCACCGCGTCCGTTTCTTGTGTCGGGAGGCGAGGAAGACCCTCCGAAGCGTTGGGAAGCTTTGAACCATACGATCGCGGTGAACAAGTTGCTCGGTTACGAAGGTCGCGTTGCGATGACGAATCGAACGACGCATTCACCGACCGCGGAATCGAACGAACAGATTTATCAGTTCTTTAACTACTGGCTTAAAAAAGTTCCATAGGTCGGGCTTTTAGCCTGACATTCGATGGACGTTGAATTGAACGACGATCACTCGAAGGACTGTCAGGCTGCAAACTTTACCTGCGATACTATCGCAGAGTGCCGCTCACCGCATTCAGGACTAGCTCGAACGGGACTTCGGAGCAGCAACCGTAGAGCGGTTCTCGGGTAAGCCGACTGCGGATGAGGGCCGGCGAAGATAGACCGCATAGAAACTTGGCCCGTGTACGCGGTTCGCTCAACAAATCGGGATGCAGCTTGGCCAGTGCCGATAGGCCAGAAAGAGCGGAAGTACCGATGCGAGGCGATTCACCTTTTGTAATCGCATCCAACGATTCACCTCGGCACGACGAACAGCTTCCGCAGCATTCGGGCATTGTTTGTCCGAAATGTTCCGAAAGCCGCATCGCCTGGCAACGCGCCCCGACGGCCAAGGCAAAGAGCTGATCGATGCGACCGAGTTCCTGTTGCTCGAGATTCGACAAGCGTTCGTAAAGCGACTCGGTCACCTGTGCAAGGTCTTCGATTGGACGAATCCGACGATAGCCATGCACGAGCCCACTGACTTTCAACTCCATCCATCCCTGTTCACCAAAATAGTCCAACATGCCGACCAAACGTTTTCGCTCGCAGCCAAGCCGTTGCGTCACAGCCGCAACGTTGATACTGAACCAATATTTTTTCTTGACCGACATCGCGAGAACATCTGACGCGAATTGACGTCGTTCGCCATCGAAGTCCTTTAGAATGGTCGCCGATGCAACCAACGGCTTAAACTCGTAGGTGTCGTATCGCGGCCCCGTCGATTCGAGGTATCCATCGAGTTCGAGGTATGTCAGCAATGTACGAATGACGAGATCGCGAATGTCATATTCGGTGCTGAGTGCGTAGTACGAAATGTAGGACTCTGGGGGTTGATTCGAGACGCACTCGACTAGCCGTTCGAGGTTTTTATAAGTCGGCGTATCTCCGAAGGCAAAATTCTCAAGCGAGATGCGGTCTTCGGGGACCACAAACGTTTCGCAGTGACTTGCCAATCCGTCGCGGCCGGCTCGTCCAATCTCCTGTGCATAGCTTTCGAGGCCCTTCGAGATGTTCCAATGATAGATGTATCGGATGTCGGCTTTATCGATCCCCATGCCGAATGCGATGGTCGCCACGATGATCGCGTTGGGCGTCTTCATGAACCAGTCTTGCGTTTGTTGGCGAAGATCGTCTTCGAGCCCCGCATGGTATGCCTTGGCCGGAAAACTTTCTTCGGCCAACCAATTAGCAATTTCTTCGGCCGTCTTTTGAAACGTGACATAGACGATGGTGGCTCCAGATGGCATCCGATGGAGCCGTTCGAGCAACTGCTTTTTCCGAGTTCGTTGATCGGTGACAGTAAATCGAATCGCAAGATTCTCGCGATGAAAAGCGGTCTGTACCACATCCTCACGGGCAATATTGAATCCCGTGCAGATGTCATCGAGGACAGCAGGAGTTGCCGTGGCGGTTAATGCGAGAATGCGAGGGATATTAAGAGTTCGAGCTATACCCGAAAGTTTCAAATAGTCGGGCCGAAAATTATGCCCCCACTGACTGATGCAATGGGCTTCATCGACAGCGAACAAACTGATACGAATATCGGCGATCAATTCGCGAAATCGCTCGTTGAAGAATCGTTCCGGCGCGACATACAGCAGCTTTGCTTCGCCCGAACGAATCAATCGCGTCGCTGTTCGCAGTTCGTCCGGCGTAAGCGACGAGTCCAACCGCACAGCAGCGATCCCTCGCGACTGAAGGATCGAGACTTGCTCACGCATCAAGGCCATCAACGGCGAAACGACCAGCGTCAAACCATCGAGCATCAAAGCGGGCAATTGATAGCAGAGCGACTTACCGCCGCCGGTCGGAAATACGGCTGCCGCCGACCTCCCGGCGAGCAAGGATTCGATGATGGCCCGTTGTCCATCGCGAAACGCGGTCAATCCGAAGCGATCGCTAAGCGTTTGATCGATGACAGCCCTTTCCATCTACGTGCGGCCTCGCAGCCCAGCGAGCACGAGCAGTTGTTCTGACCATTCCTGTTCCGTGGATTCCAAAGGTACCGCAAGATCCAATTCCGCTACGCTTTGCCAGTAGCGCCCTATTTCATAACAGCGATTGATGAGAGGCTGGATGTCTAAAACGACATCTTGATCCGAGGGACGAATGGGGACTCGTATCGCAGGCAAACGTTCCTTCAACGGACAATAATAGATTTCACGACGATTCGGAGCGATGGCGCGTGTCGCGACCATGAGATACATCGTGGATTCGGTTTTCTTAAGCTTCGTCATGAACTCATCGTTAAGCGTTCGATCTCCCACTCGAAGCAAGTCGATTTCGACGAGGTTTACTCCGGAGGCCAAATAGGATGCTTGCTTTGCCATGTATGCGATCCATCCTGGCCCTCGCTTATTCGATGGACTCAGAATTTCAATCACGGTAATCAGTCGACCTGTCGCTTCGCGAATTTCGACCCAACGATGAACGAAACGCCCTTCGATGACGACCGGTTCAGACACCGCCACATCCGCAAGTTTAGGCTCGGATGCTAGCCTAATATCCACCCGTGACTCAAGTATTGCGACATCCGCCCGATAGTTGTGTTCGGGAGTTGGAAATTCAATTGCGACTTCTTCTTCAGCTCGACTCGACAAATCACTCGGAAGTTGCTCACCGATGGCGTCGCAAACGTACGCTATGAGTCGGGTATGGACCCCAGGCCAATGATTCTCAAGGTATGGATTCATACCTGGAAATGGATTCGATGTTTGCATACCTTGGAAGTCCTTGCGTCGGCGACGAAATTGACGTGTCCTCGGATTATAGCTGATCGCCACCTGGGAGGTCATCGGCCGGGAGCTTTCAGTCACGCCTTGACTGAGCTACGAAGTCGCACCCCCGGATACTCAACGACGCGTGAACGACCCTTGCAGAATCGGAAACCACCTTCGCCGATTGTTTCACGTTACTGACTCTGCAACCAAGCATAAATCCAAGGATGTTGCCACGGGTTGGCCCAAGGGTACGTCGCTGAAAAGATGCTGATGGCGACGGCGATCATGACGAGCCAACGTGCCATGGTAAAACGATGCATGCAATCGAGCGCGTGAACAGACAACCAAATCCAGGCCGGGGCGAGCCAGAAAATCCATCGAAAGCCACTACAGACACCGCCGTAGTTACGATCGATCAAGGGTCGCGATAGATAGAATGCGATGCAAACAAGACTAACCGTCGCGATGGCAAGCGTTATCCACCAGTCTGTGTTCGACGTGGGATGGATCAAGACGATGGCGGCACCAATCACGCTGACGAACCAAAAAGGTGTCAGCGAAAAAATCCCGTGATGTCCGATCAAGACGTGGAACGCATATTGAACTCGCGACGGTTCGCCCAAATCGACACCGCGTTTGTTTTCTGGCAACCAATACGACTTCGGATAGTCATACCAATCGTTCCATCGATGGATCGACCAACCGTCGCTCGTTGGCACGACAGCAAACCGAGTTCGCTGGGTAGGATACTGCGGATTCGTGCCGGATAGCTCCCAGGTTCGCGAGCGTCTCGCGGATCGCAGTGCAAATGGTTCGAAGATCGGAAGCTTGCCATCGGAAACAATCGAACTGAGCTCCGACATGCTAGGCTCACTCGTCGCATTCAGAGTTTCTCTCGCTTTAATGTTGGCCAACTGCGGCCCTAATACTTCGCGATGCGCGTACGGCGGCTGAAGGTCGCCGTATGCAACGTAGTTTGAAACGGCGAAGGCAACGGCGACAGGCAATCCGCCCAATGCAGTTAGAAGAGCTGGCTTCACTCCGATGCGAAGTCCCACCAAGCCGAGCACGATACAAAACCACGCTAAGGCAGGCAACTCAAAGGCAGACGTTAGTGCCACAAAGCACCCCAGTGTCAAATAAGACAGGGCGTTTTGCTTCCGTGCCATAAGCAAACATTCCAGCGACCAGAGGCTTGCAATCATAAAGAAAGCCGCGGGAAAATGGTTGTTGATGGTATTGGCGAATGTTGAAAGGAAGGTTCCGAACAAAACCATGATCAAGAGAATCCAACGCGACCAATTGTCGTCGGTACTCTTGCGAATCCAATTTGCAAAGGCGAACCACATCAATGCGAGCGGGAGCAGGTTCACGATCAAGAGCATGCTTCTACCGACCAAAAACGGAGCATCCGATAAACGCCGATTGAGCAGCACACTCAACGGCGAACAAACACTCGCATAAATCACCGACAGCAGCGGTGGTTTACTGGAGTAGAAGTGTTCCGTACCATCGGCCTCCGGTTTGCGTACCATATCGATCGAATACCAAGGCCGAGTTTTCCCTTTTGAATCACGTCTTTCTAGAAAGCGATCGATTACGAACGACCGATCTTCAGCAAGGGCTGCGATCGTACACCATCGACTCCGGTCATTGGCACTGAGAAAAGGGGTCTCACCATTGGATGCGGTCACCGTCAAAATGCGAAAGGCTTGGATGAGGATCGCAATTGCAATCACGATCGAAGCCCCTGGCCAGGGACTGGGCTCGATGTCTGCTTTGTTTTCCTGGTGAGATTGCGTCATTTTCTTCCATGGGGATCAGGAGCGGTCATTGAATCGAGTCATTCGTTTTGGACTTCGTTTGCTCACGAATCGAATACGGAACGGTATTCGGTCGGTGCGCCGCAATAATGAGCTCAGCTAAAATCCCCATCGAGATCAACTGTACTCCGACAATCAAAGCGACAATCGCATAGTAGAAAATGGCTCGTTCGTGCAAATGAATCGGCTCCAACGAGCTGATACATCGGGTAACAATCCAGGAAAACGTCAGCCAAAGCATGAGTACGCTTCCGAGACCAAAGCTCAGTAGTCCCATCGAACCGAGCAAATGGATTGGCCGTTGTCGATATTCGGTCAGCAAGCAAACCGTCATGAGATCTAAAAAGCCCTTTGGCAGTCGGCTCAAACCGTACTTGGAATGACCGTGAAGCCGAGGATGATGCAGCACAGGAACTTCTGCGACTCGAAAACCGCGTGCAGCGGCGAGCACGGGTACGAAGCGATGCATTTCGCCATAGAGTTGGACTTCGTTGAAGATCTGCCGTCGATAGGCCTTTAACCCGCAATTGTGATCGTGAAGTGGCAACCCGGTAAATCTGCCGACCAGCCAATTAAAGACTTTGGACGGCATGGTCTTATGCCACGGATCATGGCGTTCTTGCTTCCATCCGCTGACGCAATCGAACCCTTCTCCGAGCTTTGCAAGCAACTTCGGGACTTCGTCGGGATCATCCTGCAAATCCGCATCCATCGTGACGACAATGGGCCACGACGCTTTTTCGATCCCCGCCGCAAGCGCGGCTGCTTTTCCGAAATTCCTTCGAAAGCGAATCCCGACGATACGGTCGTCTTCTTTCGCGAGCGTTTCAATGATCGACCAAGATTCGTCGGTGGAACCATCGTCAACGAATATGATCTGTAACTGAGCTTCGTACTGCATCGCCATCGCAACGAGTCGATCTCGCAGTGTCCGTAAGGTCGCTTGCTCGTTGAGCAGCGGCACGACAACCGAGAGCGATGATAATGGGCTAGGATTCACGCGATACAAACTGGAAAGAGACTAAGCGATAGCGAGTCGGCTAAAAAACATAGTCTAGTACAAAAGTCGGCTCGATAGGAGAGTAGCACCATCTCGTAGCGGAACGGCGGGGGCCGTGCCGCTGTATCCAAACGAGTAAAAACAGGCAGCGCGCCCCCAAAGACAAAAAAACGTACACCGATTA
>JANPLJ010000245.1:0-1933 GCA_031426475.1 Pirellulaceae bacterium
CGTGCTTTGGCTTCGTTTTGAAAGAATGTGAAAAGAGGTAGAACCTGAGATGCGATAGGTTCGCGTTGTTCTGCGAGGGCGCTCTGGAAGAGTTTCAGCAACTGCATTCCAAACGCTTGAACCCGACCGATTTGCGCCGTAACCGCTTGACGTTCAAGCTCGGGTTGATGTCCCTCGGGAAGCCTCGTCCATAGATCTTCGATCATCGAAGCCAAGTGTTCTGAATCGTGCGGTGGGAAGAAGTATCCGCCATCACTCATTTGCTCGCGGTGAATGGGGATGTCCGACAGCACGATTGTCTTGCCGAGACTGCGAGCTTCTTCCACCGACGTACTCCAACCTTCAAATAGCGACGGCTGAAGAACAAACGTCGAACCTCGATAAAGCTGCCATTGATCTTGCCGATCGACGATCCCTAGAATTCGAATCGAATCCTCTAGCGCATATTCTTTCAAGTAATTTTCCAGCATGTGAAAATGCTCGAGGTTTCTCGAGTCCCTTTTCGCTCCCGAACAAATCAATGTGTAATTCAGACCTCGCTCTTTGAGTACACGCCATGCCTCGAAGGCCACTCGGTGGTTCTTATGTGACCAAAACTGATAGGGCAAGTATGCGTAAGGCGTCCGAATAGCAAATTTTTCGAGAGAACTTCGGATATCGCTCGCCAACGCCTTGGCTGGCGGTTGAACGGTAAACCGAAGGACGAAACTTCTTTCCCTTGCGAGTGGATAGAAGCGTTCAAGGTCCGATTGGACCGTGTCACTGCTGCAAACAACTCGATCCGCGATGCAAGTTAAGAAAGAGAAAAGTTTGTCACGATAGGCCAGATCGTCCGCCCCAAAAAAATCTGGATAGTGCTTGTGTTGGTAGTCCGCGATCCACGCGATCGTCTTACCAGCGACAGGGATAATCGGAGGAGTCATTACGGGAAAGAATAGATCGCACTCATAGCTTGAGACACACTTTTCGAGTTGCTTCAGACCGTCGCTATTTTGGAGCCATCGCTCGTCAATCGGAACGATCGTCAGCCAAGACGCGGTCCGGCAAGCTTCCGACTCGATAAACTTTTCACGCAACGATTCCGGAAGGAAAACGAAGACCTGCGGAACACCCTCGCGTGGAAGGTGCGTCAATGCTTCTAGGCAATGCTGGGCATAGTAAAGACCGGCAATCCAATTCGACCACTGCTGGATACTATCCTGCAGCAGCCAAAACGCGACGCGCATCGTCCCCTCCTTCGCGATATCGAAGCCAATCTGCGTATCTGGACAACCCAACGCTAAGGGCGACGTTCGGCGTATCGATCAATTCCTGAAGCCGATTCGTATCGACAGTCCAATTCGCCGGCACACCATGGCTTCGATGACCGGTAAATCGCAGGTCCCGTTCCATACCTAAAGTGTTTAGAAAACGATTCGCAAGACTTGCGATATCAATACTTGTACCTGATGCGACGTTGAGCAGCTTGATTGCCGGCGACTTACTTTGAATGATTCGATGGATGATGCTGACAATATCGTCAACATGGATTAGATCTCGGGATTCGGTACCATCACCTTCGAGCGTAACCATTCTCGATCGGATCGCCTTTTGATAGATATCCCAAAGAACTTGTTTTTCCAAGCCGGCACCGTAGGCTGAGAAAATCCGCAGATTCGTGACCTCGATTCCAGCATGTTCGTTCAGTGCAATGCCTAAAAGTTCGCACGTTCGCTTGTGATGACCGTACGGAGAAATAGGAGCGACAGGCGTCGATTCCGTGATTGGAAAACACTCAGGTTGGCCGTAGACAGCAGCGCTGCTCAAGAAGACGACACGCGTTTCGGGAGAGTGTCGCGCCAATTGACTGTAGATGCTGGCGGTAGCAGCAACGTTCGCTCGCCAATCGTGTGTCGGATTCTGAACCGAGGCAGCAACGCTTGCAGAACCAGCA
>JANPLJ010000246.1:0-1506 GCA_031426475.1 Pirellulaceae bacterium
GCAAAATCAACTGTCCTGAGGTTAGGCTTGAGCCACCTAACGATATGGTCGCCTTTACCGAGCCGTTTCCCCCGTCTGAAATCTACTGATCGATTCGGCATAAGACGTGTTACTACGTCGACTCCTCGCGATTTGAGCATCACCATTTCACGCCATGAGCACATCAAGCGATCCGCCAGCATCACATCACCAGGTAGAAAGACGCCAATCAATTGTCGGAGTACGTGGCTGTACTCCTGAACCAAGCCGGTTAAATGTGACCGATTCAGGCTGAACAAAGTAGAAAGACTCGGAGCCCTGACACCGTTCGTTGTCAAATTCAAGCCGACCTACCCGATGTTACCCAAGGTGGAGAAATTCAGGTGTACAGGCGTGGTTCTCTTGTCTTGAACCCAAACGCATCCTCCGAGGCTTGCTTTTCAAGTCCCGCGATCGGGAATCTCGATATTTTTACCAGTTTCTCGCCGGCGGCTACGGCTGGGATTCGTTTCACATAAACTTTCCAAAAAAATGTAACCGCCGTCCTCTGAGGTGGAGTGTATAGGGGAGAAGGAGAGAACTTGAATGGTAGAGCCTGCCCCGCATATCCCAAGCGAAAAGTTTGTCCGCGCGTTGACCGAAAGTCAGACGGCGTTGCGAGGTTATTGTCAAGCTTCCTTAGGACATGGCGAAGAATCCAAGGAGGCCCTGCAACGAACCAGCATTGTGTTGTGGAAAAAGTGCCAAGACTGGAACCCTGAGACTGAGTTTCTGCGTTGGGCGATCAGCGTGGCCAAGTTTGAGGTGCTAGGGGTGATTCGGGATCGCAAGCGGGACCAAAAGCGATTCGTCTTTGACTCGGCTGTTGTGGAGTTGATGGCCGTCGAGGCGTCCGAAACAGTCGCTCTGAGTTCTGATCGAGCCGAGGCGCTGGAGGAGTGCCTGGAGTTGCTCAGTGACCGGAATCGGCAGACTCTGTCGGCTTACTATGTTCATGGTCACTCGATTCAGGATGTCGCCGCCATGCAGGGCAAAGGGATCAGTGCATTAAAAGTGATGCTGCTTCGGCTGCGACGAAAACTCGGTGAGTGCGTTGAAGGGCGACTGGCAAGTGAAGGTGCCGTATGAGCAATCTTTCCTTTGACCGTGATCGCCTCGAAGAACTTTTGTTGGCTTCGGCGAACGAAGCGTTTTCTGTCGACGAACGTAATGCACTTAATGCCTTGCTTCTCAATAATGGGGCCGCTAGAAGTTTCGCGGTCCAGTTCCTTTCGCTCGACTCCGCTCTTGAGGAGAGTCTTGGAGCTAGCGAAGCAGCGCTTCGATATACCACCAATAGTGGTGCTGCGAAAAACGAAAAGCGATTAGATAAGATTCTGCGTTTTCCATTGCGACATAAAGCGTTGTTGGCAGTCGCTGCTACTGCTGCGGTCGTGATGATGGGCGTGTGGGGGCAGAGTTGGTGGACAGGTCGGGTGGATCATGCTTCTGTTGTTGAACCGGTTGGTTTTGTGCAGAGTGCGATGC
>JANPLJ010000247.1:0-11989 GCA_031426475.1 Pirellulaceae bacterium
GGATCACCATTCAGCTTTGCCCAATATGGCGAAAGTGGGACGTGGATTAGCGAACACTTTCCTGAACTTGCAAAGCAAGCTGATCGATTGTGTGTCATTCGTTCGATGCATACCGAAGGAAGCGCACATGGCGAAGCGTTGTTGCGACTGCACACGGGGCAAGCGAACCTAGTGAGGCCGAGTATCGGTTCGTGGCTAAGCTACGGATTGGGTTGCGAAAGCGAAAACTTGCCAGCCTACATTACGATCTCGCCGCCGCGAGGTCATGGCGGAGTCCAAAACTATGGCAGCGCGTTTCTCCCCGCGATTCACCAAGGTACCGCCATTGGATCGGCTGAGATTCCGATTGCCAAAGCGCACGTCTCGAATGTTGGGAATACGCGGATCGATAACGTTTTGCAACGCCAACAATTGGATCTGATTCAAAGCATCAATCGAGAACATTTGCGCGAGGCGACGATAGATCCTGGGATTGAAGGCATCATCGCCAATTACGAGCTTGCTTATCGAATGCAATCGAATATTCCGTCGATCATGAACTTGGATGACGAAACGAAGGAGACGGAAGAGCTTTATGGAATCGGGGGCGAGCCGACTGACAATTTTGGAAAGCAGTGTCTGTTAGCGAGAAAGTTCGCAGAAGCAGGTGTTCGCTACATTCAAGTTTCTACCGACTATACTTGGGACCATCATAAAAAACTCAAAGAAGGGCTTGTCACAGAATCCGCCAAAGTGGATCGCCCGATCGCTGGTCTTTTGAAAGATCTCGCTCAACGTGGTCTGCTCGAAGATACGTTAGTCGTGTGGGGAGCTGAGTTTGGACGAACACCGACTGCGGAGAACGACGACGGTCGAAACCATCATCCACACGCCTTCACGATGTGGATGGCAGGTGGCGGAGTGAAAGGCGGACTGACTTATGGGACTACCGACGAAATCGGATTTCACCCCGTCGAGAATCCGGTCCACATGCATGATTTGCATGCGACGTTGCTATACGGATTGGGCTTAGATCATAAGCGACTCACCTACCGATATGCTGGACGTGACTTCCGTTTGACCGACGTTCACGGGAATGTAGTCAACGAGATATGGGCATAGGATGAACTTTAAGCCATATTCTATTCGCTACCTCTTTTCATTCGCTGTAGAAAAAGGCATGAAGAATCGATGCACGTTGACTCATCGTTTGTTTTCCGGATGAATCAATCGACAGCGAATTTAAGGAGACAGCGAATAAGGACGGAATCAGACGGAATCAGACGGTAGAAACGATTTCTTACTTGGAGTGAATACGATGAGGTTGAGTTTTGTGTTTGTGGCCTTGGTCTCGGTCATTTTGATTGTGGCATCAGCCGATTCGTTTGCTCAGACGACTACGTCGCCGACGACTTTTGGAGAAGCAAAAGAAATCCCACTCTATCCAGGAGTAGCACCCGGTTCCGAGAAGGTACGAAGCATCGGTGAAAACGTTCATGGCTTGGCGGACTGCCAAAATCCCAGTGGAGCTCCACATCTTTCAAATGGGCGCACACGGCTTCGTCAACAAAGGTGGTGGTGCTGATCATTTCATGGATCGCGTTGCCGAATGGATGCGAATCAACGGCTGGTAGCCCAAACGGAGACTTGTGGGCTCGATTTTGATCAATCCCCCGCTGGTTAGTCAGTCCAAAACTATTCGGGCAGCTATGGTTTAGTCTACGCAGATGATCTGGCGGATATGGTCCCATGGCTACATAGCAGAACCGGCAATCAGCGAGAATTCTCATAAAATCGAGTCAATTGTTCAATCGCTTCCAAACATTGGGGAGGCGTGTTCGGATGAGATTGAGGCTCGATTCGGGGAGCAAGTCTTTTGTCATTGGGACGACGCGCGTATCTTCGGTTGTCAGTCGCTGCGTTTCGCGATTGTACTTGTATTCGCGATCGAGCCCTCCATCGGCGGTCAATCGAATCCCAGGCCAGTTTGGATCGGGTACGGAAATGTAAAACTGATCGTTGTGGTCGTTTGATTTCTCACGAGAATCGAATCTTAGTCGAGCTTTCGCAAGTTCGCGAAATAGTTCCTTTGCTGTGAGCTCCGCTGGATTTACCAATCGAATTTCTTTCGCTATCAACGATACATACGGTTGATGATTGTCCTCGCGATACTCGCGAAGCTCAACAAATGCGGATTGGATCTCGGTTTGTACGAGGGGAAAGTGGGTACATCCGAGAACAACCGTATCGATCGGCACGGTTCCGCCCGCCAAACGATACTTCTCGACCAACGAGAATACATCGTACCGGACGTAGTTCGAAATCGAATTGAGCCTCCATGATTCGGGTTGACGGGGATCACCGGTTAGCCCGTTTTCTTCAAAGCCGTATCGATTCGCAACAGCGGCGTCCAGGGGAGCAGCCACGCTTTTGACGCTCGGTCCTTGATACGCGGCTGGATCAGCTTGCTTGGAATCGCTATCTGCATCTGCGATGTATGCAGGATCACCTTCGATGGCACCGGCGAGTCCTACCGAACCCTGCTGGACAATTTCAGGAATGCGTTTTCCAGCCAAGCCGACCGATGCGTTGATGGCCTTCGGGTATGCCATACTGCTACAGGTACCAGTCGTTGCGAGGACAGCGACACCACGTTGACGATCCGACGGTTTAATTTCTTCGGAAACTCCGCGCGCTCCAGCTTCCACTACACCGACGACGATGACGGGAATATGCCAGGCATTCATTGCAGCTCGAAGATCCTCGAGCCCATATGCGGTCGCGGTATTGCAAGCGATGACAATTGCCTTGACCGGCGGTTTGTCAAAGGCCGGTTTCAAGGCAACGTTGCTTGGCCAGAAGCGTCGCCCCAACAGAAAGACAGCGTCCTTCATAATCAATTCGCGGAGAAAGGATTCTTTGCCGACGGCTGCATAGTTTCCATAAGGCATGTTCGCTTGATCGCCTAGATAAACAAACCGCTCGTTTCCAAAGTCTCGACGCCCGTCTGGTCCTGGGCTGAGCGTGTCATTGTTGAATGCGTCCAATGCATAGATCGCCTCTAAGACCGTTAAGCCGCCAATTCCAGAATCGAAGACGCCAACCGGTAGATTGCAAGTATCTGTCCGAAAGACAGTAGGATCAAAGCGATACGGCTTGCCTGCATCCGCTGAAACTGGCGCGGCCTCGATCATACCGTGAATTGCTGGCGGCAGCGAGTCTTCGGCTCGCGACGGTGTCAAACAACACAAAACAACCGTCAAACCGATACACCGCCGAGAAAAGATCAAGTAATCTTGGTTCGAGATACGCAATTTCCTACTCCCGGCTAGTTCAAGTATTCGAGTGACGATACCAACACAACGCGTGTGGGAACATCTATAATATCAAGAGTTGATTGCCGAAGGTCAGGATTCAAGCCTGACCTAATACGATAACACCGAGTAAAAAACCATGTACATTCCAGAATTGCATCGCCGGACCTGTTTGAAGCAGCTGATGTTGGCCGCGATGATTCCATTTTCGACAGCTCGAACGTTTGCAGGGGCCCCAGAACCTCCCAAAGGTGACGGTTTTACGCTGGTTGTCCTTCCCGACACCCAAATCTACGCATGGAAAGATCCGAGCATTTATCGAGCTCAAACGCAGTGGATCGCCGAGAATCTGGCATCCCACAAGATCCCGATGGTAATGCATGTCGGCGATGTGACTCAACATAACAATACCGAGCAGTGGGAGGCGGCCAGGGTTGCACATAATACGATTTCTGACCGAGTGCCCTGCTTGATATTGCCTGGCAATCATGACCTCGGACCAGAAGGAAATGCGTCGACGCGGGAAACACTGATGTCCGACTATTTCCCTCCTTCCGATTTCAATCGTTGGCAGACGTTTGGCGGCTTTTACGATCGCGAACCAGATCGTACCGAAAATAGCTACCATCTTCTGGAAGCTGGCGGTCGCAAACTGTTGGTGATGGCGCTTGAGTTTGGTCCCCGCGACGATGTCTTGCGATGGGCAGGTGAAGTCGTTCAAAAACATCCGGATCGGTCGGTCATTCTGGTGACACATGCCTATCTACGAACCGATAACACTCGCTTTGATCGCCATGCGACGTTTACTTCGAATGGCAAGGTAAAGAGTAAAGGGCTCGATGACTTTGGAGTTAGCAAGTTAGAAGGGGGCTTCAATGACGGTGAAGATGTTTGGAAGAAGCTCGTTTCACAGCACGCCAATTTTTCGTTGGTCATCAGCGGCCATGTCTGCGTAACAGGTCGACGCAGCGATCTCGGCGTTCATGGCAACACTGTCCAGCAGATGGTCGTCGACTATCAAAACCAAGAGAAAGGTGGCAACGGATTCTTGCGGTTACTTCAGTTTCCAGCCGAGGGAAACACGCTTCGTGTCGTTGACTATTCACCTTATTTGGACATGAACAGCCCGATCAGCAACACGGATTTTGAGATCGAATATCCGGTCCTACCCACGAGGAGCTAAAGGTTGGAACCAGTTCGAGTTGTGTGCCAGAATTGTCACGGCAAGCTAGTCGTTCGATTGGAATCGCTGCTCGGACAAATCGTCATATGTCCTCGTTGCAGGTCGAATGTACAAATCCCGGCAGCTTCGCCAGGGCCGTTGATAGCTTCCCCTACATCCTACGATTCGTCAGCAATTACGCGAGTCGACGATGGACTGCTTGCAAAACGTCTCGCCGAAGAGTCGGAGAAAGTCGGTGGGCTTTTTGATTGGGATGGCCAGTCATTTGAATCCGCGATCGATGCGTTTCGGCCTCCCTACGAAGACATAGGCTTGTCAAAGTCCAATTCGTCCAATGCCACCCAACCGTTGCTTGACGAGCATGCTCCGTTGCAACCTCTCGCTCAAGACGAAGTGATTCCCGCGACGCGACTGGCCGACTGGAATCCGCCCGAAACGAAACGCCGTCGACAGATCCTGATGATTGCGATGGCGGGCATGGTAACGACGCTGATTGCGATCGGTGGCTTGATCGCATTCCTTAATTTCCAATCGACGCAGGAGCCGATCGTTCAAAAGCCGATTGTCAGCCCCGAGTTGTTCCAGCCGACGGTTGTACCAAGTGAGGCTGAAGTGCCGATCGTGACAAAACCCGAAGCAATCGATTCGAAAAGCGACGTCGCGATCGCGACGGAATCGCCGATGCCGGTGCCAATCGAACCACCAACGCCTAAGGTTGAAGAAACGCCACCGATTGGGGCAACAGATCTGCAAGTCAACAGCTTCGAGAAGATGCTTCCCGACAAAACTTCACAGATCAACAAAGAATCCGAGAACAATGCGTCAGATCCCAATAACAATCCCGTGCCTTCGAACGCCGAGATACCGGAGGCGATGATGAGGTTGAGTCAAATTTTCGACGCCGGAAGCTTGAGTTTGTTACCCGATGCAATTGCAAATGAAAAGCCTACCGTTGGCGTTGAGATGGGAGCGGAAAAAGTCGATATCGAGACTCTCTATCATCCATCCCCGGTGACCGCGCCAACGTCGGATGCCGTGCAAGCGAAATCCGTTTCTAGTCTAACGACCAAGAATCCAACTTCGTTCAATGCGTTGCTGTTGTTATTAGGACAATTGTCCGGTGGCGGAATCGGATGGGACATCGAGAGCATTCGTATGACGGGCTTCGATGTAGATGTACCGATTTCACTATCGGTTGAGAAAACTACGATCGGCGAAATCCTTAAGTCGATATGCAGCGAACAACATTTGGTACTCACGATTGACGAACGAGGTCCAGTGCGTTTACGTCCAACCCCCGAAGAGATAATCAATCGTTTGCCAACCGATTGGTCGCTCGATGACCTCGCGGGCCAGGATAACGCGATTGACGCTTGGCGGGCACTCTTGAAACAACTCTTTCCGGCTTGGAACGACGAATGGCAGTTTCAAGGGACGGTGTTGCAATGGTCGGATTCGGCACCTCCGTTGCATCGGGCAAGCGTAGCGGCTTTTCTAGACCAAGCGCGAATCGCATCCGGTCTTTCGCCGAAGTCAAAGCTTGCAGAGTCGGCAACGGATCCACGATTGGGACTGGATGCATCTCAAGAACCGCTGAACCGACTTGGGACGAGGATCATCGAGCACTCTGTGTCTTTGCCGCAATTGCTAGATGTCGCTGCACGCGATGTCGGTCTCAAAGTGTTCTTTGATTGGGATCCGCTCTATTCACATGGCTTTTCGCATGCCAAAGCTGCGACGAGCTTACTTCGAGGACGCACGTGGCCGCAGATTGCCAAGTGGGGAATGGATGAATTTAGTTTGGTAACGGTGGTCGACGGAGCCGAGCGCATGGTACTGACGACGCTTCCTTACCAAAGAAAAATTTGGCGGACCATGATTCTGAGGCTCGATGCGGGCAAAACTATCGATAGTGTTCGAGAGTCACTTCGTCCACTTTCGCCAACGGACGACTCCGGACGCTCGATGCTATTGGTCAGTCTGCTGCCTCAGGGAGGCGACGCGATAAACCCGTTGATCGTTGCTCGGATCTGCCCTCCGAACACCGCTCAGCTTCAGATACGCAGCATTCGCGAAGCCTTGGGACTTCCTGCGTTGACAAAGAAATAAGTCGAAATCGCCTTGAACCGAAATGCTAGCTAGCCTCGGTACGGAAGCTATATCGTGAATGCTCCTCCATTGTCTAGAATGGGTTGGGGTTGGTTATGGAAACTACATTCGCAAGGACGGTTCGCATGGATGCCCTGCTTCAACACGAAGTTTTCAAAGAATTTGGCGATGATCGGCTTATGCCGTACGAGGCGCCGAAAACCCTTCGTATTGGCCATCCAAGTTCGGAGGGGCTTCGCGATCTCGTTCGAAAGAATGTCCCTCGCGATCCAGGCGTCTACGGGATGATCGATGCGATCGGACGACTGGTTTACGTGGGCAAGTCGAAGGCGCTCCGCAATCGATTGCTTAGCTATTTCATGCCGACGAACGAAGACGAAAAGGCTGGTCGAATCATCCAGTCGGCCGAGGAGATTGTCTGGGAAACTCAGCCAAATGAATTCGCAGCATTGCTGCGTGAGCAGCATTTGATTCGCACGTTTCGACCGCGTTTCAATGTGCAAGGAATTCCCAATCGTCAAAAAAGTGTCTTTCTCTGTCTTGGGAAAAGTCCGGTCGAAATGTTTTACGTGTCGCGAGAAGTCGACCAGAAAGCAGTCGCCTGGGAAGGCCCGCTCGTGGGGGCCAATCGAGTGAACCGCGCGTCCGAGGTTCTCAATCGTTTTTTTCAACTCCGCGACTGCCCGAATCAGACGACGTTTCAGTTCTCGGACCAGCGTTCGCTATTCGATCTTGAAATTCGCCCGGCTTGCATGCGCCATGAATTGACAACCTGCCTTGGGCCCTGCGCGATGGCCTGTTCGCGAGCGGCATACCAACGACATGTCAATCGTGCCACGGGGTTTCTGAAAGGTGAGTCGCAGAACATCGTCGAGCATCTTGAGTCGCAAATGCGGATTGCGGCTGAGCGATTGCATTTTGAGCAAGCGATTCGATACCGTGAAGACTCGCGAATCATTCGCTGGTTAACCAGTCGTTTGGCCGACCACGCCCGCGCCCGTGAACAACTTACTTGTATCTACCCCGTGAAAGGACAAGACGGGCGCGAAATCTGGTACTTGATTCGTCGAGGAGTGATCGAGCATGCTGTTCAATCGCCCAAGCGTGGCCGTGCCTCGCGTGCAACCATCGATGAAATCCAGAAATGGGCCCGTTGTGACAATACTCTTGGCGGCCATTTTCATCGCCGGGAAGAGACCTTAGCAATTGTCTCAGGTTGGTTTCGAAAAAACCCAGCCGAACAAAAGCATATTCGACTTCTTCATGAACTACCTATCGATACGGCGATAACCGCAAACGTAGCCTAGTTCTACTCGTAGATCGGATAAAAACTGCCGAATCCAGATTCGCAGAAGACGCCTGGGTCGTTGAAGCGTTGGTTGCGGTCGAGATTTGAAATCGCCTCGATATCAGCCGCGGTCAACTGGATATCCTGAGCCGCCAAGTTCTCAGCGAGTCGTTCGACTCGGCCGGTCTTAGGAATGACAGAGGTGCCTCGATTGATCCCCCAAGCCAATACAACTTGTGCGGGCGACTTACCAATCCTCGCCGCAATCTGCATGACGATTGGTTCCGTGAGAACCGAATCGCTTTCCTTGGCCATCCCCAACGGAACATAGGACGGTGCGCCGAGCGGCGAGAATGCGGTGAACGCGATCTTCTCTTGTTGGCAATAGCGAAGCAGTTTTGGCTGTACTAAGTACGGATGGGACTCGACTTGTAAGACGGCCGGCCGAATCGAAGCGTATGACAAGACATCGCGAATAAGCGAAACGCCGAAATTGCTGATGCCTATGTTCTTGACCAGCCCAGCTTTGACAAGTTCTTCCATCGCACCCCATGTTTCATGAATTGGGACCGCGTCCGTTTCCATTTTGGGATCCTTGGCATCTGGGTCGAAGAACCATCCTGCCGGATAGCGAGTTGCCGGCGGTACATACTTCAAGCAGATCGGGAAGTGAATCAAATAAAGATCGAGGTAATCGACTTGCAGGTCTTTCAACGAACGTTCCAGCGCCGGTCGTACGTGTTCACGATGATGATTCGTGTTCCAAAGCTTACTGGTTACCCATAAATCTTCTCGCCGAACCAGTCCGTCTTTGATCGCTGCAGAAATACCTTGGCCGGTAAACGCTTCGTTTCCATAGTCGGAAGCCGAGTCGAGATGGCGATAGCCGCACTGGATCGCCGAGCGGACCATTCCAGCCGCCGCCTGATTATCGATTTTCCAAAGACCTAATCCAACGGGTGGCGGAGTTTTTAACATAGCAGTTTTAAGAAAATGAGGAACGTAAATCAAATCAATTTATGAAGCCAGAGTTATACACGATTGACGATGAATGAGTAGGATATCGGCGTAAACTGGAAACGTCTCGTTGATCACTAGCAACTTTGCTTCAGACGAGACGAGCTCGTCTGGGAGCAGATAATCCGACACTCCTCGCTCATCGCCACCACTTACGTTGCAGCTTACACAGAATCCCGCAGGACAAGCCTGCGGGATTCATTGAATAAGAACGTCCATTCCGGCGGCGTTCGGCGCGAAGTGCTGATAATCAGGTGATTTAAAGTTCTAGACGACTGGAGGCTAACCGGACAAGAATTCGCATAAGCAATTCTTATTGAACTGCTATTTGTCGTACCGCCCAGACGCTGCCTGGACAGGAGCCGGGGAACGAGAGTGTATAATCTGCTATCATGACGATCTCATGGTTGCTATTGCGATCGATGTGCATCGTATCGCCTTTTTGAGAATTTCTGTGGGTTTCAATCGCTATTTCGTCCCAAATCTTCCGCAATCCGGCTCGATCGAACTGCCATCGGACGAGGCCCATCATGCATTGAGAGTTCGACGTGAGACGGTCGGTTCAAAATGTGTAGCCTTCGATGGTCGCGGCTACGTTGCGATCTGCAACATTGTTCGCGTATCCAAACGCGACATTGCAATCGAAATCGAGTCCTATGCGTTCGAGCCCAACGAGCCGCCGGGCCATATTCAATTGGCTGTCGCGATGCCGAAGGGTGATCGGCAAAAAGCGGTCATCGAGAAAGCGGTGGAACTGGGGGTGCACGAGTTGGTTCCCTTGATCTGCCGGCGATCGGTAAGTCTACCCAGCGACTCGGCGGCCGAGAAATGGCACCGTACGGTCGTGGAAGCATGCAAACAATGCGAACGGAATCGTCTCATGTCGATCGGTCCATCACTTTCGTTTGAATCGCTGATTCAGTCTGCGGTTCCAGGCGACTCGACGAAGATCAATTCATCGCTGAAAATGATCGCACACCCTCAGCGGAACACTACCGTCCGGGACGGAACAATCAGATCGCCTTATGATCCAGTCTCGGAACGCTACCCGCAAGTTACCATCGCAATCGGGCCGGAGGGTGGATTCACAAACGAGGAAGTGCAATCCGCGATTGAAGCGGGTTGGTCCCAACTCGATTTCGGACCTCGTATCCTCAGAGTAGAAACGGCGGTCTGTGTAGCAAGCCTGTATGCCAACCTATGCAACGCCTAAGCTTATGAACAACACCGATTCAAACTTGATTCTTACCTGGGATTCAATCGATGCGTGCAAGGTGTTCGCGATCCGACTTGCTCGCATCCTCGAAACACCGATCACGATTCGGCTGGATGGTACACTGGGTGCTGGCAAGACGCAGTTCACGAAGTTTCTAGCCGAGTCGTTAGGCGTCGACATCAACGATGTGACAAGTCCGACCTTCGTGTTGATTCATCGTTACAAAACTTTGCCTGTTGTTTGCCATTTGGACGCCTATCGAGTTGGCGACGAAGACGAATTTCTCGATTTGGGAGTCGAAGAGTTGTTTGAAGAACCAGTGATTACGATCGTTGAATGGGGTGAAAAATTTCTGAGTGTACTTCCCAAAGACCATCTCTCGATTGAAATTGAAGTTGAAAGCGAACATTCTCGAACGGTGGAAGTTAATGGGACGGGACCTCGATCGCGGGCCATGGTCGCGAAACTCAAAGCAGGAATCGTATGAAATTGCCGGTGATCTATGAAGACAATCATCTATTGGTCGTCGACAAACCGGCGGGATGGATTGTCCAGGGAGCGTCGCCTGCCGATACCAGTATGATTACCGAGGCGGGCAACTATCTTCGCGAAAAATATCGCAAGCCAGGTAACATCTATGTCGGCGTTGTCAGTCGACTCGACCGTGTTGTGACGGGGGTCCTGCCGCTTGCAAAGACCTCCAAGGCAGCGGCCAGATTGAGCGAACAATTTCGGATGCGGACAGTCGAAAAGATCTATTGGGCTATCGTTACTGGCGATCCTGCGGAACGCGATGAACCGCTGCGGCATTGGCTCGTACGGGATGAACAACGCGCGAAGACGTTTTGTTATGATCAGCAGAGAAATCAGGCGACCGAAGGCATATTGTCGTATCGGATTGTCCGTGCATGGGATCGATTTAAGCTGCTCGAGATTCAGTTGGAGACGGGACGCAAGCATCAAATTCGCGCTCAACTGGAAGCGATCGGCTGTCCGGTCGTCGGAGATCGTAAGTATGGCTCGCCGATGACTTGGCATGAAAGCATCGCATTGCATTGTCGCAGTGTTGCCGTCGAGCATCCAACCCTCAAAAATCGTCTAAAATGGGAATCACCAATTCCTACAATGTGGAACAAGCTTGCAATGCCAACCATCGAATAGCCACTGAAGATCGAGGATGAACCGACGACCAACGAATGATGTTCCATCGATTTTGCCTCGCGAGTTTCGTGTCGAACGAATCGTTTCAGGTGGACAAACCGGCGTCGATCGAGCGGCGTTGGATGTGGCGATTGAGCTCGAGATTCCTCATGGCGGCTGGTGTCCACGCGGCCGTCGAGCGGAAGATGGAGTGATTCCCGACTGTTATCAGCTTCGCGAATTTCCGTCCGAATACTATGCCGATCGTACGCGACAGAATGTGCTCGATTCGGACGGAACGCTTGTGCTCTACCGAAATAAATTGGAAGGTGGAACTCTATTGACCGCGAAATTCGCTGAAGAGCAAGGGAAGGCGGTCTATCGAGTACGTCTTTCCGGGAGAATATCGTACGTCGCTTGCATCGAATGGTTAGAAACCGAAAAAATTCGTGTCCTCAATGTCGCCGGGCCACGCGCAAGCAAAGACCCTGATATCTACCTAAAATCCTTACGATATTTGCGACAGTTGCTCGGATGATCCACTCTGAGTTAGGCTCGTCCCCGAAGTTTGTCAAAACAAGAGCCTGACGCGTTAGCGAAGGATGGCCGGTTGCGAATGGTTCGTTGTTATCCTGCGATGCTCTCGTTGCACGCTATTGGTTGGGAAATCGTCGCTTCCGCTTCCGGCTCCTGTTTAACCTCGGAGGTATTCAAGCAGGTCGAGTATCTCATGCGTCTCAAAG
>JANPLJ010000248.1:0-3150 GCA_031426475.1 Pirellulaceae bacterium
CTTGAATGGAGCGCGACCAAGTGTTCGGGCGCACAACGACAATGTTTCCGGCATCTCCGCCCGCACCGATTGCTAAGGCAAGAAATAAGGGTAGCCATCCTGACATGAAACACTCCTGCGAAATAAATATTGCAATGAGACAAACATCATCCTATCGAAAAGTCGCTCCCAATCGAAGGGTGAATTCCCGATGAAGAAAACAGAACGTGCCGCAATCGTCTTGAATCGGTTAAATGAGTTGTATCCTAAGCCAGCAATACCGTTGGAACATCGCGACACCTACTCCCTGCTTGTTGCCGTGCTGTTGAGCGCCCAATGCACCGATAAAATGGTCAATCGCGTAACTCCGGCGTTGATGAAGCTGGCTAATACGCCCAAGAAGATGGCGAAGCAAACTCCGGAAGCAATCTGTGAGATCATTCGGCCGTGCGGATTGAGCCCCCAAAAGTCGGTGGCAATCCAGAAGCTTTCGAAGATTCTGGACGAGCAATACGCTGGCCAGGTCCCCAAAAGCTTCGAGGAACTCGAGAAATTGCCAGGCGTCGGGCACAAGACGGCGAGCGTCGTCATGTGCCAGGGGTTTGGCGTTCCAGCCTTCCCCGTCGATACGCATATTCATCGACTTGCACAGCGTTGGGGATTGAGCGACGGTCGAAACGTAGTCCAGACCGAACGCGATTTAAAGCGACTTTTTCCCGAAGAAACATGGGCTCTATTGCATTTGCAGATCATCTACTACGGCCGCGAATACTGTACAGCACGAGGTTGCGATGGAACCGTATGCGAAATTTGCAGGACACTGTTCCCGAAGCGTAAGAAACCCGTTTCCGCTAAATCCTAGCGTCTACCTTTGGTTGAAAACCGAATCTTTGTTTATACTATGGCCCCGTCATATCAAAGTTGCCTTTCCACCCCCAAAGTAAAGTATAGAGCTCCCTTCTTATGTCCTCGACTCCATCGTCCGGCCAAATCTCGACTGTTCTTACCGAATCGCGTTTGTTTCCGCCAAGCGAAGCTTTTTCTAGCCAAGCCGCGATTGGATCGATGGAAGCTTACCAACGTCTATACGACGAATCGATTGCAGACCATGAAGCATTCTGGGGACGCGAGGCCCGGGAGCATCTGCATTGGTTTAAACCATTCAATCAAGTATTGGAATGGAAGGAACCTTTTGCGAAATGGTTCGTCGATGGAGAAACGAATGCTTCGTACAATTGTTTAGATGCTAACATCGAAGCCGGTTTGGGTGACAAGGTTGCAATCTATTTCGAAGGCGAACCGGGTGACGAACGCGTTTTAACCTACCGCGATTTGCACCGCGAGGTTTGCCGTTTTGCGAACGGTCTGAAGAAGCTAGGCATTCAACAAGGTGACGTTGTCAGTATCTACATGCCGATGGTTCCCGAATTGGCGATTGCGATGTTAGCCTGTGCAAGGATCGGCGCGATTCACTCGGTTATCTTCGGCGGGTTCAGCGCAGAAGCGATCGCGGATCGAAACCAAGATGCGAAAGCGACGCTACAGATAACCGCCGACGGCGGTTACCGTCGCGGCAAGGTATTAAATCTGAAGGAAACGGTCGACCAAGCTCTTGCAAAAAGCCCCTCAATCAAACAATGCATCGTCTATCGTCGGACAGGCCACGACGTACCGATGACGGCTGGCCGAGACGTGTGGTGGCATGACTTGGTTAGCGATGTGGAAGACACATGCCCCGCGACTCCCGTCGATAGTGAGAACACGTTGTTTATTCTTTATACGAGTGGTTCGACCGGAAAGCCGAAAGGAATTCGCCATACGACGGCGGGCTACAATCTCTATGCGAAGCGAACCTTTCAGTGGGTTTTTGATCATCGCGCGGATGACGTCTTTTGGTGTACCGCAGACTGCGGTTGGATCACCGGTCACAGCTACATCGTATATGGACCGATGTCGGCCGGAGCGACTCAGGTTATGTTCGAAGGCGCGCCAAATTGGCCCGCCGAAGATCGATTCTGGTCGATTATTGCCAAGTATAAAGTCAACACGCTCTACACGGCCCCGACTGCGATCCGTGCGTTTATCAAATGGGGCGATCATCACGTCGATAAGCACGATCTTTCTAGCCTGAGGTTACTTGGTAGCGTCGGCGAAGGAATCAATCCTGAAGCGTGGATGTGGTACTACAACAAGATCGGCGGCGGTCGATGCCCGATCGTCGATACATGGTGGCAAACCGAGACTGGCGGCATCATGATGTCGCCACTTCCTGGCGCCATCCCAACGAAACCAGGTTCTTGTACCCGTCCCATGCCCGGGATCGTACCGCGAGTTCTGGATGACGCTCGTAAAAATGTTGGAAAAGACGAGGGCGGAGTGTTGTGTATCGAGAAACCTTGGCCAGGGATGCTGCGGGGGATTTGGGGCGACGACGAACGCTATCGCCAGCAGTATTGGTCGCTCGTTCCAGGAATGTATCTGACCGGCGACAATGCTCGATGCGACGAAGATGGTTACTATTGGATTATGGGACGCATCGACGATGTCATTAACGTTTCGGGACATCGGTTAAGCACCATCGAAGTTGAGAGTGCATTGGTTTCGCATCCAATGGTGGCGGAGGCTGCGGCCGTCGGCCGTCCTGATGAGATCAAGGGACAAGCGATCGCTGTCTTTGTGACGCTCAAAAATGGAGCCGGTTCCGATGCGTTGCGAGATGAATTGAAAAAACACGTCCGAAAGGAAATTGGTGCGCTCGCCCAACCCGACGACATTCGGTTTACTTCCTCGTTGCCTAAAACTCGCAGCGGCAAGATCATGCGAAGATTGCTCCGGGATATCGCCGCCGGAAAAGAGTCCGTAGGTGACACGACAACGCTAGAAGATTATTCGATTCTCGCCAAACTGCGCAGCGACGATGAATCTTAGAATTCGCAGGTCATCTTGCTTATCTGGCTCTTCAGGGATTCTAGTGGCTAAAGCAATGTCACTTCAGAAGTCAAAGACAAAAAACGGTTTACGGAACGAATTCAAGTCGATAGGCGATGGGTGCTTGCACCCTTCGCCGCAAGGTTTAGCGTACTAGATCGACATCCTTAAGATCCTCATTTTTGAGGGGCGGGGTGGCGGTGGGCTACGCGCGCGCAAAATTGGTCCGCGGGGGGGTTGGGG
>JANPLJ010000249.1:0-5378 GCA_031426475.1 Pirellulaceae bacterium
CCGACCCTCCGTACTCGCCTGTTTAGGATCGCCAATCACCTTCCGCGAAATGCTTTCCTTGGCATAGAAACGCTTTCCGGCTGCAAAAATGAGCAGCGCCATCGCATCAATCCCGCCGGGAAAAGAAAGGCCACTTGGTAACCATATTCCGTACGGAGCCAGGGCATCGCCACTTGCGACAAAAATGCTCCGATATTGATGGCCATATAGAACCACGAGAATGCGCTGGTGCGAAGCTGGTCTTGACCGGGCCGTTGTTGATCGTATGTCAAACCCATCAGAGTCGAGATGTTTGGCTTTATGACTCCGGAACCCATCGCCAATAGGAGCAGTGAACCGAAGACCAAGTATTTGTTCTCGATGCCGACGATAAATTGCGCCGCGACATACGGGACGCTGAAGAGAACGATCGTCCAATACTTGCCCAGAAAATTGTCTGCAATCCATCCTCCCAGTAACGTGAAGAAGTAACATGCAGCAATAAACATAGACATGAACGTCCCGGCGTTGCTTGTGTCGACACCAAGCCGCTCGGTCATATAGAGTGCAAGGATTGCTCGCATACCATAGTACGAACAACGTTCGGCGAATTCACCCCAAAAAAAGTACCAGAAACCCGTCGGATGGCCTGTCTGCGAAAGTGGTCCAATGGAGTTGCTAGAATCGTTGGAGTTAGACACAAGGTCATCCCTTTGTTGAAAGGCGGGTCAAACAGCTACTGTTGCCAAGATCCTAACATCCGAGTACATCAGCAGCGACCACCCAATCCGCTAATTTCATCCAAAAGCGAACTGCGCATCGACGACAACGAAAAACCGCCGCGAAGGATACTTCGCGGCGGTCTCGATTTTTGAACAACTACCAACACGGAAATCTTGGTTATTGACCAGGCATATCCGGAGCTGGCTCACCAGCACCACGAGAACCCATGGCTCCCCAAGTACCGAATGGCGAAGGCGACGTCCAGTTAGGAGTTCTATTGCCACCCATATAACCTGGGGCATAGTAATCCGTCGTATTCGCTGTGCCTGAAGGATCGCTATTCGTCGTGTCGATTTCATTCGGAATGAATCGGACAGCATTGTCAAACATCACGACGTGAGCGCCACCGAAGTGGTAGCTGGCCGCGGAATAAATACCATCACCTTCGCCGTTGACGTTAGCAGCATCGGAACATGATGCGTTATTGGGACCGAGAATCGTATTGAATCCACTAAAAACCCCGAGTCCATCAAGCCAACGCGTGCCGCGTTTTGCAAAGACCGGCAGAGTCCCGATGTAGGTACCAGCGCGAGCTTTCGCAGCGCATTGCTTCGGATCGATCGACGTAACGGTCGTCGTAGGAGTTGTTGTTGGAGCCACCAGTGCCATGTGAATATTTTGCCCCTGAACTCTTGGCTCTTTGGCAGATGCAATGTTTCCAGTTAGTGGCGAAGCGGGCGACGCAATTTCTCCGAACATAACCGTGTTCGACGTTCCGTCCGTGCAAGCTGCCAAAATCTGCTGTTGGGCGATCGAGAACATCCCTCGAGAGTGATCTTGGTTAATGTTCGCATCGTTGATCCCACGGCAAGTATCGCCGAGGCTGAACCCGTAGTTTAATCGTCCTAAACTTCCGTAAGCTTGCGTCTTCCTACCTGGATCAGACGGGCATCGGAAGAATCCGACTTGCGAAGCCGACGGATGGTATTGGCCAGTCCAGGGTGCAAAGTACGCTGGAGACGGCGCAATCATTTGCCCGTATGGGCCGTAGGTGACACTTCCGCCCGTCCCGTTCTTAGCGGTGTATCCCGAATCGATGCGAGTATAGAGTGCTTGCTGCTCCATAAACGGAAGCAATCCCACCAGACCCGAAAACCGATTTTCGACGCCTGCCGTATTGGTGACCGTTCCAGCGTTTGGATTCGTCAAGAAAACACCAACGGTCAGCCCCGGAATCTTCTTGTAGCTGTAATCGTATCCCAACATGGCGATACCGAATTGCCGAATGTTGCTGCTGCAGCTCATACGACGTGCTGCTTCGCGAGCCTGCTGGATTGCGGGTAAAAGCAACCCAGCCAAAATACCGATGATCGCGATAACGACCAACAGCTCCACCAAAGTGAAGCCCTTTCGAACCGAACGTTTCATGATTTAATCCTTGAAAAATGCCGTGCAAGCAAGCCTTGAAACGAGCCTGCCGATAAAAACGAAAAAGACACTGTAAGATTCTATTGCCGACCGTATATGCTGTCAATCTCCTTATGGGGGCCCTTGGCGGTTCTTGGAATAGGCTATGGAACTAGGCTTTGTTTCTAAAGATCGAATTTAGGTATTTGAGGTAGCTACGTTCGCCAGAACGTGGAAATCCCTTCGTAGTACCACGCTCTGGCGAGCGTAGCTACCTGTTTAGAAACAAAGAAACAAAGCCTAGTGCTTGTTTTTTTAGCTTCGTCCAAATTCTGACGAATTCGGCTACCTTTTCATTACATTTTGTTGCAGCACGAGGATTAATCCTCGCGCTTCGCTAGCCTAAAAGAGAAACTAATTTTCGGAATGCCTCTCCAATATCGCCATCCATCCGCCAACCGCATGCCGATTTTCATCGTTTTGTTGTCGATCGTCATGTCGATTGCATTTATCGAAATCGACGGCTGGCCACGCTACCAGCGGATTATTGCGAGCACAGAGCTGGCAACCGAGTCGACACCTCCCGCATTTGATCTCGATTCGCCAACCGGATACGAACTGGGCATGCGGCGGTTGATCTTGCCGCAAAACGGATTGGATGGATTTCAATGGATCACTCATACGCAACAGATGCTTGCCGATGGTGGATGGCGAATACGCTACACCGATAGCGACAACGCGATGGACGGTCGCGAGATCCACTGGAGCCATGGATTCATCTGGTGGTTGGTCGCATGTGGCAAACTACACTCGACCATGACAGGATTCCCATTGGCCGCCTCGGTTGAAGCCGTCGCGCCGATTGCAAACACAGTGCTGTTGGTAATTTGCATCGCGGCGATTCCTTGGAGCGTGCTCAGGCGTTACGGCGCGATTTCGGCTGGCGCGCTGGCGATTGGGCTGAGCAGCAACTACGGCATGTTCGAGTACTTCATGATCGGAAACCCAGATCATCACGGCATCGCCGCTATCAGCGTTCTCGTCAGTTCCTTGATGTTAGCGTTGGGCGGAGCAGGCTGGGTTTCCAATGAAGAAAAAGAACTTGGCAAGCCGCAGAACCCTCGAATACAGTCGGACGTGGAATACAAGATCACTTCGAGCTCAGCGAAGACATACTTTATTGGGAGCGCGCTAGCAGGCTCGGTCGCACTTTGGATTAGCGCTGCGACTGCCGTTCCGACGCTGATCGGAATTGGCTTGGGCGCCGTGCTTTCGGTTCTCCTGTATGCAAGTCCGAAGTCGTCCAACGAAATTCGTTATCTACCAGATCTTTGGTTTTGGTGGGGTTTCACTGGGTTTTGCGGTTCAACCTTCTTTTATGTGCTCGAGTACTTTCCCGCGAACATGGGAATGCGACTTGAAGTGAACCATCCATTGTATGGATTCGCTTGGCTCGGAGGTGGAATCTTGCTTTCGCAGCTTGCCAGCTGGAAAACCAAAGGTGGCTCTCCATGGCAAAGCAATTTGGTAAGAACTTGGTCTATCGCGTCCATCGTCGCAGTAGTGCTTGTGCCGCTATTGATCGCGATTGATTCGAAGCGATTTTTCTGGATCGCCGACGGATTCCTGTGGTCGTTGCACAAGGACTATATTTCTGAGTTTGAATCGATTATTCGTTGGGCACTCCAACGCCCATCATGGTTACCGTTGATCCGAGTCAGCCTATGTCCGATACTTTGCAGCGTCCTTGTATTACGACTTTTTTGGAAACGTGCGACTGCTTCGTCATGGAATAGCATGATGGGCTTACTTCTTGCACCTGCGATTCTTGTAACGCTGCTGGGATGCTTGCAAGTTCGCTGGCTAGGAATCGCCAACGCGCTTTGGCTGCCGCTGGTTCCGACGGCAATTGCGTGCCTGCGTGCAAACAACTTCGCGAAACGGTTCACTTTGGTCGAACGCGGTATCGGAGCATCGATCTTTTTGGCGGTCCTCTTTTTTTCGCCTGTCGTCGGACTTTGGGAATCGTTCAAGGAACGTGGCCAACCGATTGCGATTGGAATTGACGAAGGAACTGCAATCTACGTTCGAGACCTTGCTCACTCAGTACGCCGAGCCAACCCCGATCAAGAGACCGTAGTTCTGAGCGGGCCGATGAGCACCAACTACATGATGTATTATGGCGGTGCGAAAGGAATCGGAACTCTGTACTGGGAGAACTTGCATGGCCTGAAATCAGCGGCCAGAATCTACGCCGCACCCACTGAACTCGACGCGTTGGAACTCATTCAACGCCACCACATTTCCCATATCGCCATTTTTGCGTTCGATGCCTTTGCACTGGAGTATACGCGACTTATTCGCGATTTGCCGCGCAGCTCACAGCCACAGGACGCATTCATCCCGGCTCTACTTGCCAATCCAACCAATGTCCAATGGCTGACACCTCTTCCCATCAAGTCGCCAGATCGCCAGATTTCGGAATGGGCTCTGCTGATGGAGGTCCGCCCGATGCAAACTGCATCGCAGGCCCATTATGGTGCCGCACAGTTTTTTGAATCGCGAGCCCAGCATGGTCAAGCAGTTGCAGAACTGCAACTTGCAGTCTCGATTGACGCAGAATACCGAGATGCTTGGTTCTTGCTTGGAACGTTGCTCCTGGCCCAGAAGAACAACCTGCACGCTCAGGAAGCCCTCGAAAAAGGACTGGATAAACGCTCGGCCATGGAAGCATCCGAACTGTGCCTGCAAGCCGCCATGAAATGTTTTCATGCGTCCAAGCACTCTGAAGCCGTGCACCTGCTTCGAAGATCACTCGCTGAAGTGCCCGACCAACCTTCGGCAACGAATTTACTCGCTTGGCTCCTGGCGACCAGCTTTGATGATTCGGTGAGGGAGCCAGCGGAAGCATTGCGTCTAGCGCAGGGCAACAAGCTCCTTCAAGATCCAGTGAGTTATATGGACACGCTGGCAGCCGCTCAGGCTGCAAATGGTGGGTTCAACGAAGCGATCCTCACGATGCAACAAGCGATCAAGGAACTCGAGCTGCCCTCGAACTTCAGGAACAACAACGACCGCGAGCTCAATGAGCTTCTGAAACACCTGCACTTCTATGAATTACGACAGCCCTTTCGGTCGGAAGCTCCTCGCTAACAAAGCGATGATCGTGAACCGCTCTCTAATTTGCGTGCAAACGAAACGGGAGTGAGAAGAATTGTTGTACCATACGTCTTTTTTGAACGACTCCTGCCAGCTCGTCTGGCAGGTGA
>JANPLJ010000250.1:0-1942 GCA_031426475.1 Pirellulaceae bacterium
GCGGTTTAATCGTGCCGGGAGCAGCTAAAACCATTCCACGTTCAGGAGTGGGCTGACACCTACAAAGATCACGCAAAAACCACGACCCGAAACTACCTGCGATCGGTAAAACGCTGCCTCAAATGGGCATTGAAGCAGGGCTACATCGACAAAGATCCAATCGCCGGTCTTGAAGTCCCTGCCGGTGAAGCTCGCGACGTATTTGTTCCAAAGGATCAATTTGAGTTCCTACTATCCTTGACGCCCGATCAGAATCTCCGCGACCTTATGGAAGTGACCTATGAAACCGGCTGCCGACCACAAGAATCTTTGCGTCTTGAAATCAGGCACGTCGATTTAAAGCTTCAGCGATGGGTGATTCCTCGCAAGGAAGCGAAAGGAAAAAAAGCGCCGCGTGTTGTCTACATGTCGGAAATGGCAACGGAAATCATTCGCCGATTGATTACGGATCGAACGGATGGGTACGTCTTTCGAAACAGCAAAGGCCGAAAATGGACGCCATCGGCTGTCAATTGTGCTTTCAATCGGATTCGTGAACGCATCGGCACGAAAGAAATGAAGCGACAAGGAATAGAAGTCGCACTGAATGAAATCGAGAGCGAACTAGCCAAGCTCAAGCCGACGCAAAAGCTCTTAGGAAAAGACGTCCCCAAAACCAACTCTGAACTTCGATGCGAAGCCAAACGCAAAGCGAAAAAGCGACTCGCAAAAACCTTTGCTCCCGCGTACTCCCTCTATGCGCTACGGCATTCCTGGGCAACAAATGCACTTCAAAGCGATGTTGATTCATTGACCGTCGCGATTCTCATGGGGCATCAAGACCCAAGCATGCTCGCGAAGGTCTACCAGCATCTTGGCCACAACCCTGAGCACATGCTCAACGAGGCTCGAAAGGCCGTCGGTGAAAAACCGCAATCTAAGAAAAAATAGATTCGATTCCCGAAAACTTTTCGACGCACCGGCATAGGGTGACCGGTGCGAGTTAAAAACTACGTTCGCGCGAACAAAAAGAAAGGCTCCCGTTAGGCCATGGCGCTTATTGGCATGTCCATTTGCGAGCGAGTATTTGGATCGTGGCGAGACTCTGCTGGAAAGGTCACAAATATCTTGACAAATGCAGGACTCAAATCTTCTCGAATCGATACAATCTTTCGGATCGAGTTTCTGAAATTTCTGGCATTTCTTTGTCACGTTTCTCCGCGTGGCGTGGGTTAATCACATAGTGCCGATTCGTTTAGGTTAATTGCTCAATGGCTAACGACGCTCGAATTATCCAAGTTGTTTTCGCTCATTCTGGTTTTGTTAAATCATTGGCCGTTCAACTTGCGCCCTGGCCGGGATTGGCAGATGACATCGCGCAACAGGTGTTTTTGGAATTCTTATCGAAAGAAGGTCGATGGGATTTGACGAACGACCCCAAGCCGTTGCTCGCGAAAATGACCCGGCATGTCGCGATGCGTTGCTGGCGTGAGAAGACGCGGCAGTTGCCGGAAGTCTTACGGCAGTTGGCTGAACATGTCCGAGAACTAGCGGAGCAAAGCGAATTAGCACCACGATGGGAGGACGAAACGGTGGCCCTGCGAAAATGCCTCGAAAGTTTGCCGAAGAAGAGCCGAACGTTGGTTGACCTCCATTACTTCGGAAAGATTTCGACACCCGATATTGCGAAGGAACTATCGATGAAGACCGAAGCGGTAAGGCAAGCAATCTGTCGAATTCGTAGTAGTCTAAGACAATGCATCGAATCGACGTTGAAAGCCGATAACTATGCGTGATATCGAAATTCAGCCGGAAACCGAACAGCTGATACAAGCTTATCTCGAAGGATCACTTAATGAATCTGAGGCGGCCCAATTGCTCAAGCTTCTAAAGGAGCATCCCAAGTTGGGGGATCAGCTTCGGAAGGAATTCGTACTTGACGCAATGCTACGCGATGTTTCGA
>JANPLJ010000251.1:0-4907 GCA_031426475.1 Pirellulaceae bacterium
CGCGGAGAAAGATTGCGTAGAACTGAGGATTGTTAACGAGGAGCTGCAACAATCTATCCAAGAGTTGAAAGTGCAAGTTCGCAGTAAGGATATTCGACTTATAAAAGAGCTGATCGCTTCTGAAAGACCAGCAGGAATGCAATATAGCGCTAAGTTCATTGAATTGGCGGTCAATCTAGCACGAATTGCCGGCCTGCGAACAAGCGTTCGTGTGATGGAGTGCTTCTTCCAATGGCTCGACTTGAAAGATGTTCCCATTTGCTCGTATCAATCGATTCGTATTTGGATGCAGAGAGCGGGCTTACACCGAATGTCTAACGCCAAAAAGTACGATGGAGGTGCTTGGATCGTTGATCACACAGTACAAAATGGCAAAGAGAAAGTGCTCGTTATTCACCGAGTAAGAGAGTCGCGATTGAGTAAGCCTGGCCCGCTAAAGGCCAAAGATTTAGAGACACTCACGTTGAGCGTAGGGGTAAGTTGGACAAAAGAAGAAGTTGCAGAGGTCTACCAAAGCGTTGCCAAAAAATACGGCATACCTTCGCTGCTGATCTGTGATGGTGCCGACAATCTCAGAAATGCCGTTGATTTAATGGGAATTGACAGAGCGAAGAGACCAGTGATCATGCGAGACGTAAAGCACTTCTTGGCGAATCGATTCGAGAACATCCTGACGCAAGACGAAAAGTTCGCCGAGTTTACACCGCTTCTCAAAGCCAGTAACGCAGCGGTTAAGCAAACAGAGATGGCTCACTTTACGCCGAGGTCCATACGGAATAAGTCGCGATTCATGAACATGGGGCCAGTCATCGAGTGGGGGAGAATGATGCTTTGGCAAATTAAGCATCCTGGTTCCAAGGCACGAGCGAACATTACCAAAGAACGATTTGATTCCAAACTGTCTTGGGTTAGCGACTTTCGAACACCGATTGGGAGATGGTATCAGTGCCAGCAAATAATCGACACTACGTTGGAAATGATTGCTCAAGGTTCCATTCAGAAAGGAAAATGGAAGGAAGTGGCTAAAGCAATTCGACCGCTAGCCAAGTCAAAAGTTGCTCGCACGTTAGTGGGCGACATATTGGAGTTTCTAAAGAAGCAAGAAGAACCACTTCGCCCCGGGCAATTCGCTATCATGAGCACTGAAATACTCGAATCGAGCTTGTCGAGCTATAAGACACTGGAGAAACAGCATTCCAAGCAGGGCTTCTCAAGTCTCATCATGACGTTCCCCGTGTTGCTCAAAAAGATAAGTGCAACGGAGATACTCCACGCGTTCAAGACAACCAAAGTCGAAGACGTACGAGAGTGGACTAAGACGCAAATAGGGACGACGCTCCACGCAAAGCGGCAGCAGTCATTCAAAGAGTCAATGCCTCGCAAGCAACCGGCCATAAACCGAATCTTGGCAACAACTTAGAAGTTTTTATCAGCATAGATCGAGGCTCCTGCCGAGAGGCACGTTGGAACTCTAGGCTGTCAGTGAGCGCTTCGTCCTGGGCCACTCGTGAGCGCTTTCTCCTGGGCCAATTTCCGTAAATTAGTTCTTGCCGGTTTCGGTGGCCCGTTTTGAGGCCTGTTCTGTAACGTCCTTATCGGCATCCGACCCGGTGGGCGCTTTGGCCCGTTTTGAATTATTTTCACTCGATCCCAAGCGATAGCTCCGACCGGTGATTTGAAACATTTCAGAACGGTGCAGAAAGCGATCCAAGATGGCCGTCGCGCTGGGGACGTCGCCTATCAATTTGCCCCAATCTTCGAGCGGGCGATTGCTTGTCATCATCGTCGATTTTAGCTCGTGTCGACGCATGATGATCTCAAAGAGATATTCACCCGATCGCTTGGGAAGCTGCTTCATCCCCATGTCATCAATGATCAATAGGTCCGGCTTCAGATAGCGTTGAAGAATGCGTTCGTGTCCCTCCAGTGCCTCATCCTGCAAGAAGTCCCGTACCGTGTCAAAGATCGATCGATAGTAGACGGTCAGCCCACATCGAATCGCGCTTAGCCCGATCGCTTGACATAAATGACTTTTACCGGTTCCGGGTGGACCCACCCAAAGAACATCCCGACGTTCGCGGACAAAGCGACAAGTTGCCAGATCAAACACTTTGCTCTTTTTGATCGATGTGTTGAAACTAAAATCAAAGTTCTCCAAAGACTTGGTATCCCTGAACCCGGCCAAGGCGATACGCCGCTCGATCAACCGATCGTTGCGCAGCAGCAACTCATCTTGAAGCAGCAGTTCCAAGAACTCGCGATGGCTCAGACCGGTCGTGGCCGCCTCATGCAGACGGATCTCCAGCGTGTTCACCAGCCCCGACATGCGAAGTTTCTTGAGTGTCGATAGTAAGTTTGCGTCCATGCGTGATTATCCTTGTGATAGGGCTTGTTTAAAAAACTGATCGTATTCGAGGATCGATCGAATGACCGGATGCTCGTCCATGAACTCCATGGTCTGTTGGGTGGCGCCTCCGTTATCGAGGAGCCGTTTGACCGTGCGATAACGAAATGAGCCACTTCTCCAAGCTTTCTCCGCCGCTACTTCAATGGCACTGCTTTCGTAATTGCGAGTCAGCCCTAAGAGCCCTTGGATGGTTCGCATGCCTTGCGGGCCACGCTCTTTCAAAGCCGCTTCGGCCCAACGCGTCGATTGCGGTCCAACGAGTTTGACTTTTTGAATCAAGTATTGTGCTCCACGTTCGATTCCGCTGATTTTCTTAGGGGAAACGTGTTCGGTGAGGGTGCTGAACTTGCCTTTTTCCATCCGTGGATGAATGGCAATTTGTTCCTGGCGATGATTCAAGAGGCGAACGATTCGATCACTCCAGCGTACCCATACTTCACACCCCAGATATTCAGGCGGAGCCGAGTAGTAGGAACCCTTGACTTCGAGATGACCGTCACGACTGACTTTGCGGATCCCTTCGTCGTACATCGGAAAGTATTCTGCGGGTAACGGCCCCAAGGCTGGTTTTTCGACTTCGATAAACTGCTTACCGACATGCTTCTTGGTGGTTCCATGGATTCGAGTATCAGCGACTGTCTTTTCCCATTGAGTCAAGTGTTGATTCTGAAGAGCCACACTCTCAAAGGTCATTCCCTTGATGGCGTTCTCTTGAGCGTAGTCGACACCGCGTTCGACCTTCCCCTTATGTTCAGGAGTTCTTGGACGAGTCGGCACAATCGAGATGCCATAGTGCTTGCAGAAGTCGATGATCTTGGGATTGAGCTCCGGGTCGTACCAATCAGCTTGCTTGACAACCGCTTTGGCATTATCGAAGACGACAATCTTGGGGACACCTCCCAGGACGCGAAACGCATTCTCCAAAGAACGAATAAACGACTCGGTGGTTAAACGTGTAACCGCTTCGGTATACCCCTTGCGAGAATGGCTTAAGACCAAGCGAAACAAGTAGGTCTTACGAAGTTTGCCAGTGTGATCGGTGCATCGTGCACCGAGCCCATAGTCAACTTGAATCTCTTGGCCAGGTGCCACTTCCATACGACGCACCGGTGCCACTGGTGCCGAGATGAGATGGCGTACATAGCGTCTCACCGAATGATACTTCTCATGGAAATCATGTTCGGCGATAAGGTCCTGATGGATTCGTTTGGCGGTCAAGCCTTGCTCGATCTTGGCGACAATGACGTCATGAAACTGAACGCATTTGCTTCGCGATTGGGTTGCAGATACGTCTTCTTCTCCGGTGGCAATGTTTGGGTCTTCTGGAGCCTCCAAACGGGTAGGTTCGTCTGAGTTTAAAACGGCATCGGACCCGGTGAGCGCTTTGGCCCGTTTTGAATCGTCGGACCCGGTGAGCGCTTCGCCGGTGGGCGCTTCGGTGGGCGTGGCCCGTTTTGACCGAAACTCAGCGACCAGCGAGTCGACCGACTTTCGATTGATTTCTAGCGTTCGAGCGATCTGCCGATTCGATATGCCGGAGGCATGAAGCTGCAGAATTCCTTGCTTTTTATCCATTGCCAGATGCTTTCCCACCGTTCATCTCCGAATGCGAGAGTTAAGAAAACTCGCATTCTGAGAAACCGATGACTTCCTTGTCCATCTGGCCCATGAGGAAGCGCCTCTAACTGGCCCGTTTTAGGCGCTCACTGACATTCCGTTTCTCCACTGACTTGGGACGTGAGTGGATCGACACTTGATTCAGCAATTGTCGCTTGATGAATCCTGGTTTTTCCCTGCGATTTCGACGTCCACCACGACGCATCGCTAGGCGAAACGCGTGTTTTCGGTCTAGCCCGTACAGGAAGCGATAGATCGTTTGATGGCTGATCCGCAAGTCTTTCGTTTCTCGTTTCAGATAGCCACTGATTTGTTCCGGAGAGTAATTCTCTCTCAGTTTCTCTGTAACTGCTTGGTAGAGTCGCGGTTCTTCGAGCTTTGAAACGACCGAAGGCCGTCGTTGACGCTTACACGCGACTTGATTCGCTTGATGCGGAAGATAGCATCGTAAAGAGCCATTCCTCTGAAGCTCACGACAGATGGTTGATGGACTGCGACCAAGAGCTGTCGCGATCTCTTTCTGCGTTTCGCCGGAAAGACGCATTTGATAGATGACAATACGTTCGTCCAAGGTAAGATGAGCCATAGCTAACTGGGTTCGTTTTGGGTGAATGGGGTTTTGTGTTCCAAACAACCATCGCAGCCCAGTTAGCTTCTGACAATCAGACCAAAAAAAGATTTTTTTCAGCTCTCATAAAATTGCGTTTCGGGTTTGAGTTCACCATCTCTTCGGTACCGATCGAACAGTTGAGTGCCAACGTCCACGATCTCTTCGCGTGATTCGAGTAGGATAGCAGGCAGTTTCGATGATCCTTCGGACGCACCCCATAACGCACCAGCCATTGCCCCAATTGTGTCAACATCGCCACGGCACGCAATCGCA